>JBEBTR010000053.1:0-20431 GCA_040393725.1 Sphingobacterium endophyticum
GGTTAAGTATGACACTAAAACATAATGATTATTTTTATTTATCCATTCTTCTTACTATCGTATGTATTATTACTGTATTAAGAATCAATAAAAATATTAACATCAGAAGATTAACCTCAAATTCATTAACTCGTTATTTCATCCGTTTAGGATTTGGTGTGTACACAGGATGGTTAATCTTTGTATTTGGTTTTAACTGTGCGGTTATACTATCAAAAATAAGTCTCCAAATAGGTGAACAACTATTCTTTTTCTTAAATGTTGCTTTACTATTATTAGTTACCCTGTCCATGATTATATATTCCTTTTACAACTTCCTACCTTCAGTTTCGGCTGTATTAGTTTGGGGCTGCTATGGCATATATTATCAGGCTAATCTTTCCAATATTTCTGAAAGTCACGATATTAAACCTTACCTTATCTTTGCTATGGCAATTGGATCTATTTTTACCGTTTATAACTATTATAGATGTAACGTAAGAAGAAATGAGATCAACATTACGATGGGAGAGCCTCCTTCCATACCTTAACTGATTTATCGTCACTTACAGTAATTAATCTATGATTTGCCCATATAAATGAATTTATAGAAAGATAATGGCTATCATATCCTCGATCCCTCGAAATATTTTTGATCAATCCTAAATCTTCCAAACGCCAAATTTTTAAAGATTTGTCGCGACTTACTGTTGCCAATAATCTTTTTTCTGGATTCAATGCAATACCATAAACTGTAAACATATGAGGAATGATTTCCTTTTGAATCTCAAGATTTAGATCTAGCTGGAATAGCTTCGCATCCCTACCGCCTGTAAACAACCTGTCATTCAGATCAAATTGAATACTGGTTACAGGGAGTTCATGAATCTTTTTGCGGGTAATTTCCTGAAAATCTCCAGCTTGATACAAATAGATAAACCCATTTTTATCACCGAAAGCAATAAGATCTCCACGATTTGAGACCTCTATCACTCGAACCGTTGTCTCGGAAATTTTAAAACGATATAGTAATTCAAAACTCTCCAGACTCCAAACATAAGCATAGCCTTCTTCTCCAATAGCTATCAATTCCTTTTTCTCAGGTATGGTTTTAATAGAAAAGATAGCCCCTTGTTCGGTTTTAAGATTGGCAACTAAGCTTTGATTTATCGTATCTACGATCATTAATTGCCCCGACCGTAATCCTATTGCTAGATAATTGCTTTCAGGAATTGAATATAAGGAATAAACCGAACTGCCAACCTTGCATAGAATCCTTCGGAAGCTCATACTTTCCAAATCCCATTCCACAACACCTTTATCATTTCCTCCTGTAAATAAAGTATTCGGATCTGTAGCAGATACTGCTAATGTATAGATTGGATTCTGATGCCCGGTTAAGGTTCCTAATAACTCAATATCCTTATTTTCATTACTCATAGTATACAAAGATAACCTTGTTGCGCTAGGATATTATTGGTGTCTACCCTCCAAATTCTTGGCGATTACTTCCAGATTCATTCCTTTTTCCTTTAATAGGACGATAAGATGGAACAACAGATCCGAAGTTTCATTAACAAAATCATTTTCTGACTCTGTTAATGCTGCAATTACAGTTTCTACTGCTTCTTCTCCAACTTTCTGAGCAATTTTATTTATTCCTCTTGATCTCAGTCTGTTTACATAAGATTCATCACTTGGAAAATCAATACGATGCTGAACTATTCGCTCCAACTGTAAAAGGAAATTTTGATTAAATTCAGTTTTAAAACAACTCCGGCTTCCTGTATGACAGGTAGGACCCACAGGATTTACCTTAATCAATAGCGTATCTTGATCGCAATCAAGATGTGTACTGACAACATGAAGGAAGTTTCCGCTCTCCTCTCCCTTAGTCCACAATCTGCCTTTACTTCTTGAAAAAAAGGTTACTTTTTTCTCTTCTTGAGTTTTCGCCCAGGCTTCCTCGTTCATATATCCAAGCATTAAAACCTCTAAGGTCTGATAGTCTTGGATTACAACAGGAACGAGCCCCTCGCCTTTATTAAAATCAATAATCATGTTATCAGTATAATCAACGTCTAACGGGAATCCCATTAACGTGCAATGTTTCTTTTAATTCTGGAATCAGAATCTCACCATAGTGAAATACTGAAGCCGCTAAAGCAGCATCCACCTGCGCTTGCTGGAAAACATCTACAAAATGTTGCTGATTTCCCGCTCCGCCTGATGCAATCAATGGAATGTGAATGGAATCATTTATCTTTTTCAAAAGTCCATTATCAAATCCATTCTTTGTCCCATCGTGATCCATAGAAGTTAAGAGAATTTCTCCAGCACCCCTATTTTCCGCTTCTTTAATCCAATCTTCCGTTTGGATATCTGTAATATCACGTCCTCCTCGCAGATGTACATAGTTCTTTCCATCTACAAAACGAGTATCAACCGCCAATACCACAAACTGTACCCCAAATGCTTTGGCAAATTCATCCAGTAATTGGGGATTTCGAACCGCAGCAGAATTTATTGATATTTTATCTGCTCCTGCATTCAATAGGACATCGGCATCTGACAATTCATTAATACCTCCCCCAATCGTAAAGGGAATATTTATTTGGCTGGCAACAGCTTTAACAAGATCCACTGTAGTTTTTCTACGTTCGTGCGTCGCTGTAATATCTAAGAATACCAACTCGTCTGCACCCTGCTGCGAATATTGCCAGGCCAATTCAACAGGGTCACCGGCATCCCGAAGATCTACAAAATTGACCCCTTTGACTGTCCGCCCATCCTTAACATCCAAACATGGAATTATTCGCTTTGCCAGCATCTTAAAAACTAATTAAGGCCTTTAAATTCCAATCCTTAATTTCTTCAATCGTAATTCGGTTCTCGTAAATGGCTTTTCCTACAACAACAGATTCCATTTTCCCTAAGTTGTTCAATTCTTCTATATCCTTCATCGAACTAATACCTCCAGAACCTATCAATTTAATGATTGGAGAATGATCCAATAATTTCTTATATAATTCTACGCCTGCACCGCCTAATTTTCCATCTTTACTGATATCCGTACATAGGAAACGATAGAAACCTAATCCTAAACATTTATCAATGTATTCTATCAATTTTATGGGAGAACTTTCAAGCCAACCCGAATATTTGATGACCTCATCTAAAACATCAATCGCTATAACAATATGATCTGCATATTTTATTCTGCCTTCATTTAGTTTGCTAAGCTCTTCTAAAAACGTTGGATTTGTAATAGCCTGTGTACCAACAATAACGCGATAAACTCCTGCATCAACTAATTCCTTAACCTTTTCAATGCTACGAACACCACCGCCATATTGAACTTTCATCTCGGTTCTTCTAATAATCTCAAATAAATATTCTTGATTGCTAAAATCACCCTTTGCTCCATTTAAATCAATGATATGAACGATTTCGGTACCATTCGCATGGTATTTATCGATTTGCTCTTCTAAGGTTATTGGATAAGTAGTAACGTCTTCATAGTTACCTTCTCTTAGGCGGACAACCTGTTTGTCCAAAACATCAATTGCAGGAATAATATACATAGTCTAAAAAAAATTCATTTATAATTCATAAAAATTCAGTAACAACTGCTCCCCAACTTTCCCAGATTTCTCAGGGTGAAATTGTACAGCCCAAAAGTTGTCGCGCGAAATTGCTGCCGAAAACGGCAACCCATAGTTACATGTGGCTATGCCATAGGTCAATTCATGCTCAATGTAATAAGAATGAACGAAATAAAAATAGGAATTATTGGGAATATCCTTAAATAGAGGGCAATTATTTTGAAAATCAATGCTATTCCAGCCCATATGTGGTACCTTTTCTGCTACTCGACCTTCAAAATGTAACGTCTTTAATGGTATGATACCTAACAGATCAGCATTACCTTCCTCCGAATAGTCCGTTAACAACTGCATTCCTACACAAATCCCTAAAACCGGTTTCTTTAATGTCTTGATTGTTTCCGAAAGTCCCGATTCCACTAATTTCTGCATCGCAGCGCCAGCATGTCCTACCCCCGGAATAATGATCTTGTCATAAAGATCAAAATCTGATGGACTATTGATCATCCCATACGAAATGCCTAAACGCTTAAGTGCTGCTGTTATCGAAAATATATTTCCCGCACCATAATTAACTATACCAATCATATCCCCTATTATTAAAACCCCACTAATCCAATTTCGTTTTATAATAATCCTTTTGTACTCGGAAGTTGCATATTGTCAACATCACGACGAACAGCTTTTTTAATCGTCTTTGCAAATGCCTTAAAGATAGCCTCAATTTTATGATGCTCATTCTCGCCAGTTGCCTGAATATTCAGATTAGATTTTGAAGCATCCGAAAAGGATTTGAAAAAATGGAAGAACATCTCAGTAGGCATATCCCCAATTTTCTCACGCTTGAATTCTGCATTCCAAACAATCCAGTTGCGACCGCCGAAATCTATTGCTACCTGAGCTAAACAATCGTCCATCGGTAAGGTATAGGCATATCTTTCAATCCCACGCTTATTTCCCAAAACTGATAAAAAGATTTCTCCCAATGCAATACCAGTATCCTCTATCGTATGGTGTTCATCAATATGTAGATCTCCCTTTGCCTTTATCGTTAGATCCAAAGCACCATGACGTGCTAATTGATCTAACATATGGTCAAAGAACGGCAGGCCAGTCTCAATATCAGACTTCCCGCTTCCATCTAAATTCAATTTAATATAAATATCTGTTTCGTTGGTCTTACGATGATGTTCGCCGGTGCGATTTCCCAATTTCAAGAATTCATAGATTGATTTCCAATCGCTGGTCTCCAATCCAATGGAATCTTCGGAAATTTCAACATTTTCATGTTTACCCAATTCATCATTATTTCGCAGCCAAATTACTTTTGCGCCCAAATTCTGAGCTAATTTAACATCATTCACTCGATCCCCAATCACAAAAGAATTTGCCAGATCATATTTCGAATCATCAAAATATTCCTTTAGCATTCCTATCCCTGGTTTGCGAGTATCAGCATTTTCGTGTGGAAATGTCTTGTCAATATGCTCTCTTACGAAAGTTACCCCTTCGCCAGCGAATGTATCCAATACAAATTTGTGTACAGGCCAAAAGTTCTCCTCTGGATGAGAAGCTGTTCCCAAGCCGTCCTGATTGCTCACCAAAACTAGCTCATAGTCTAATTCCTTGGCAATTTTCGGCAAATACTGCAGTGCTCCAGGATAAAATTTCAATTTGGCAAATGAATCAATTTGCTCGTCTTCAGGTTCTAAAATCAACGTCCCATCCCTATCAACAAACAAAATTCTTTTTAACTGATCAGCCATTATTCCTTATTTATAAAATTGTTGGATTTCTTCTATTAGTCTTTCGTTTTCTACTTTGGTCCCTACAGTTATTCGAAGGCAGCCCTCACATAATGCGACCTTAGACCTGTCACGTACAATAATACCTCGGTCTACCAAAGAAGCATATAATTCTCTCGGTTGCTCTAATTTCACTAAAATAAAATTAGCATCAGAAGGTGTAATATGTTCAACCTGTGCTATGCTTTTTAATTTCTGTGCTAATATTTCACGTTCCTCTACGGTGGTCTTGATCCATGCATTGACCGTTTCAACATTTTCCAATGCCTCAAGAACTAAATCTTGCGTTGCCTGATTAATGTTATAGGGTGGTTTTATTTTATTAAAAACTTCAATAATCTCTTTGCTTGCAAACGCCAATCCTAAGCGCAATGCAGCTAATCCCCAAGCCTTTGATAAGGTTTGTAATACTACCAAATTCGGAAATTCTGCTAAAGCATGCGTGAATGATTTTTGCTTAGAATAATTGATATAAGCCTCATCCACAACCACTAATCCTTTGAAATTAATTAAAAGCGTTTCAATATCTAGTGGATTAATACTATTCCCAGTAGGATTATTGGGAGAACAGATGAAAATCATTTTTGTATGCACATCCAATGCCTCTGCAATTCCATCCAAATCCAACTGAAAATCTTTCGTTAGGTTTACCTTGCGAACTTCTACATCATTTATATTGGCAGATACTTCGTACATTCCATATGTAGGGGGCACTAAAATGACATTGTCTAATTTAGGGGTACAAAAAGCACGATATAAAAGATCTATTGCTTCATCTGAGCCATTTCCTAAAAACATATTCTCAGCAGGAACACCTTTGATCTTCGACAATTTCTCTTTAACGCGATGTTGTAGTGGATCCGGATAACGATTGTAATCATGTGGAAGTGGAGAGCCAAAGGCGTTCTCATTAGCATCTAAAAAGATTGATGCTTCTCCCTTGAATTCATCTCGTGCCGAAGAATACGGCACCATTTTCTTGATATTATCTCGAAGTAGTGCGGTTAAGTTGAATGACATGGTATTAGTCTAAAAATTTCGAGCTGTAAATATGGGTAAAATTATACAAAATCACTAAACTAAAAACCATTTCCCCTCAACAGACAACTCTGTATTTGGAAATATATGCTGAGCTTCCTCCAATAAGGGCAGTAAGGTTCTATATCGAGCTGAATAATGTCCTAGCAAAAGTTTTTTAACATGGGTTTCCTTTGCAATTTCAGCTGCTTCTAAGGAAGTTGTATGAAATGTTTCTTTTGCCCGATCTACCATGTCATGCAAAAACGTGCTTTCATGATATAGCAAATCAACTCCTTCAATGGATTTTAAATAAATTGGATGCCTTACCGTATCCGAACAGAAAGCATAGCTCCTGGATTCTGGTGCCGGCAAGGTCAATTCAGAGGCAGGATATTTGTTCCCCTGTGGATCTTCATAATCAATCCCCTTCTTGATGGAGGCAAAAAATACTTTAGGAATTTTCAGCTCTTCTACTTTCTCTGCGATTAAGGTCGCCGCACGCTTCCCTTCATCGAACCGAAATCCTGTACACGCAATCCTATGAATTAATGGAAAAGAACTGACCGTTAACATTCGGGATTCATAAATAACCTCTTCCTTTTCCGGATTCGTAGGATGAAAAATAATTTGATAGCGGATTACTGTCTCAGAATATTTAAAATGAAGCTCTAAAATTTCCTTTAAGGGTTCAGGGCCGTAAATATGTAGATCCGCCTTTCTACCGACCAAATGCATGGATGATACTAATCCTACTAATCCTAAGTAATGATCCCCATGCAAATGACTGATAAAAATATGATCTATTCGATTACTTTTGATCCCGTATTTGGAAAGTTGCATTTGTGTCCCTTCCCCACAATCAATCAAAAATAATTGTTCATTGTAATTCACAACTTGAGATGTGGGATGCCGTTCAAACATTGGAGTGGCCGAACTATTTCCCAGGATTAAAACCTCAAACCGCAACATATTACTCCTGTTCTTCCTTAAGGTCCAAACGGATCTCATTGCCAAAAATCAAATCTTTGGCCTTTTCAATATTTGGAGTAATAATAAAGTATTTATCTAATCCTAATGATTTAATAAAATTTAATACATCTTCATTTAGATTAGTCAAAATGAATAAACCTCCTGAAGATTTACAAAGACGACGTGCCAATAAACCCGTACGGATACCCGTTTCATCTGTAGCTATCACATTATTCAAATCCAAGACTATATTTCGTTGTCCGCCAGTATTGCGGAGCATGAATTCGCCTTTCAAACTCGCGGCAGTCTCTCCATCCAATTTTTCCCGAAGAGGTTCTATCACTACAAATCTTTCGTACTTATCTACCGTAAATTTCATAATTTAAATGTGTGTTAATTGTTTTATAGATTTTCTAAAGCTTTTTCAACATTCTGCTCAACCCTTGCTAGCACGTCACCACCCTCAGCATACAAAAACTTCTCTCCCGTTATATGCTCAAAAAGTTCAATATAACGTTCAGAAATCGATTTTACAATTTCATCAGTCATTTCAGGTACTTTTTGGCCATCTTTACCCTGAAATCCATTCTCAATTAGCCATTGTCTAACGAATTCCTTGGACAATTGTTTTTGAGGTTCACCATTTGCTTGACGTTCAGCATATCCTTCCGCGTAAAAATAACGGGATGAATCAGGTGTATGGATCTCATCTATCAAGTATATCACTCCGTCCTTCTTTCCAAATTCATATTTTGTATCAACAAGAATTAACCCTCTTTCTGCAGCGATCTCCGTTCCTCTCTGATACAACGCATGGGCATATTTTTCCAATTGTGAATAATCTTCCTCGGATACGATTCCTCTTGCGATAATGTCAGCCCTGGAAATATCTTCATCATGTCCAACATCTGCTTTCGTAGAAGGGGTGATAATTGGCACTGGCAATTTATCATTTTCTTTTAATCCTTCAGGTAATTCAACTCCGCACAATTCACGACCACCATCACGATAGGTCCTCCATAGATGTCCTGAAACATATCCACGGATGACCATCTCAACCTTGAAGGGTTCGCATTTTTTACCAATTGTAACATTTGGGTCCGGCACGGATGCCACCCAATTCGGAAGAATATCAGCAGTAGCCTTAAGAAATTTTGATGCAATCTGGTTTAAAACCTGTCCTTTGTAAGGAATAGCTTTAGGCAATACCACATCAAATGCTGAGATGCGATCGGATGCAACCATCACCAAATAGTCATCTCCAACACTATATACATCTCTTACTTTTCCTCTGTAGAATGCTGTTTGTCCTTTGAAATTAAAATTTGTTTCTTTTATTGTATTCATTGTGTGTGCGTCTAAACGCGTTAATTTTCTTTTTAAATATCGCCGTAAGCTTCTAAAATACGTTTTACCAATTTATGGCGAACCACATCGGATCCGCTCAAGTAAATCATATCGATGCCCTCGATGCCATCCAATATTTTCACAGCATTGACTAATCCCGACTGAGTCTTTTTTGGTAAATCGACCTGGGTCATATCTCCCGTAACGATAAATTTTGCTGTAGGTCCCATACGCGTTAAAAACATTTTCAACTGCATATCGGTCGCATTTTGAGCCTCATCCAGAATAACAAAACAGTTATCAAGCGTTCTACCACGCATAAATGCCAATGGTGCCACTTCTATAGTTCTGTTTTCAAGATATCCTTTCAGTTTCTCCGCTGGAATCATATCGTCCAGTGCATCGTAGAGTGGTCGTAAATAAGGATCAACTTTTTCTTTCAAATCCCCAGGAAGGAAGCCTAAATTTTCGCCTGCTTCAACTGCTGGTCTGGTCAGTATAATTCGTTTGATTTCCTTATTTCTCAATGCTCGAACCGCTAAAGCAACGGCGGTATAGGTTTTACCGGTACCAGCGGGACCAATTGCAAACAAGATATCATTTTTATTAATGCTGTCGACCATCCGTCTTTGATTAGGCGTACGTGCTCGAACAATAATCCCATTTGGCCCATATACTATTGGTTCGCCCTTAAAGGCTCCGGTCTTTTGTTCAGACTCATCTTTCTCTGCCAGTACTGATTTCACTGGGGTAACAGCACCTAACAAACTCTCTAATTCCAATAAGGATAGCGTCTGAAATTGATTGATGTGGGCAAGAATATCATCAAAAACCTGTTGAAATCTTGTTCTTTCACCTTCTTCACCTAAAACTTTCAAGGTACTGCCCCGAGCCACCAGACGTAACTTCGGAAATGCTTTCTTAATAAACTCAAAATTCTCATTTTGAGCTCCCCATAATGTCACCAGATTGACAACATCTAAATTGATTTCTAATTCGCTCAAATTACTTCGGTATTAATTTCCTGAATAAATCACGTCATGTCCAATTGGCGTGTAATTAAAGATATCAAAAAAACAAAAACATTATGCCTTTTCTGCTTTTCTTGAATCAAAAATACAAACTAATTGAGCAGAAATAAAAGCAATTGCAAGTATTAATTCATAATAGATTTAGCAATCGGTTTACTTTTTCTATTTTTGTAATTCGCTTATTAAAATAACAGGAAATTTTTTTAGCTTCAGGCTTGCTGAACAATATGGGAGTAATTACGTTAACTACAGATTTAGGTCACCGCGATTTTTATCAAGCTGCACTCAAGGGCAGTATCATTTCGAAGTTGCCGAATGTCAGATTGGTTGACATTTCCCACGACATCCCATCCTTTAGCATTCAGCATGCAGCTTTTGTCATTAACAACGCATATCCTTATTTTCCAAAGAATACCGTACATCTGATTGGTGTGGATACAGTTTTCCAGGAAGACTCAAGATACCTTGCGATGGCTTATAAAGGTCAATTTTTTGTTGGCGCTGACAATGGCATATTCAGCATCATAACCGGTGAAGACAAGCCTACAGAAATGGTTGAGATCAATATCATGCAGGACCTTAGGTACTTACACTTTCCATTAGCTGATATTCTGACCAAAGCCGCATGCCACATCGCAAATGGAGGCAAACTTAAGGACATCGGAATGCCTATCGACAATGCTGTACAAAAGGTAACATTTCAACCTATCTATAATCAAAACAGCATTAAAGGCCATGTTACATTTATAGATTCTTTTGGAAATGTAATCAGTAACATTAGCAAGGATCTTTTTAATCAAGTTCAACAGGGCCGTGATTTCATCCTTCGATTTAAAAGAAACGAAACAATCAACAATTTAAGCTGGCATTACAATGAAGTTTCAGAAGGTGAAAAACTATGTCTTTTTGGTATCAGTAACTTTTTGGAGATTGCTATTAACAAAGGACATGCAAGTCAGCTTTTAGGTCTTTATCAAGACGAAACCATCCTGGTCGAATTTCTCGACAAAAAATAACAAATCCACTTCTTGTTAAAAATGTTCCACGTTTTTTTTGAAACGTAAGTTCTTAGGCTACAATAATTAGGCTGGGAATATATAAATCCAGGCTCTGTTTATTTTTTGGACATCCATTTGGCTTTCGTTTTAGTTTTGCTCGTGTTTTAGTCGTGTCTCGTCCGCATCTTGGCAGGACATTATCCACAGCTCGTCCGCTTGTGAGCGGACGAGCTGTGGATAAGTTTTGGACAAGCTGTGGATGAGACACGAGCGAAACACGAGCAAATCCCGACTTGAACTCAAACAAAAACTCAAAGAAAATGAAAGGATAAGCAAGCCTATATCTATAAAAAAAGGGCGACAAGTACTCTTGCCACCCTACCCATTAAATGGTTATTAGGAATTACTTAATTTTAAAAGCCAAAACCAACTTTTATAGTCAGTCGATGGATATCTGTTTTCACGGAAGAGGTATAATCAGTTCTATTCAGCGGATAATAATCATAATTTAAATTATAATCATAATATGGCATAGGCATTTCAAACTTATTCTCAGTTTTGACATTTAAATACTGATAGCCTAAGGTTACGGAAAGAAATGTAGAGTTTTCTGCCATTTTGAATCTAAGCCCAACCTCCGGGTTAATTCGGATGCCTCCGTTAAGTTTCGTTTCTAGGTGAGGATTCAATTTTTCCTTTGGGGTTGAGTCCCAAACAAATCCATATCCTGCATCCAATCCTGCGATAAACCTGGTCGTTGCAGGCGCGCCGAATGTATATCTCGCTCCTAAGGAAACCGGAATTACAGAATAGTTACTGTAATTGCTGACTAAATAGCGATCATAGCCTGTTGTTCCACCAATGGCAAAATCAGGATTTAGTAAATATCCATTAAATGTTTGGGCAGTGAAACCAGATTCTTTCATGTTCAAGGAATAAGCTAGAACCCCAAATTCTGTATGGTTCATATATCGACGAAATTGTGCTGAAGCATCTTGTATACCGATTAAAATAAAGACAAGAAAGCAAAGGATGTAAATCTTCATAGGTCTTTATTTTTTATTGTTAATGCTGATGCAACTTAACTGTTTCAAGTTTGCTTTGTTGCTATAGTCAAATTGGCATATCGACTGCGGGCCTAGAACAATTAATGACTTAGGTCCGGCGATAATATCACGGCTCTTTAGCGCATCAAGATATTGAATCTGATTGTCTTTGATATTGAGCACATCTTTTACATTAAAACTTTTTAGTCCAAAATCACCTTCACTCAGGTATAGGTAATCACCACTTAATGCAAGTCCATGCGGATGAGTCATATCGTATACCTTGACCTGTTTTGGTTTTTTAAGGTCCTTTATATCCACCACTTCCAAAACATTTTGTGAACCTCCACATACCGTACCTGTTCGTAAAGTTACGAAGGCATAATTATCATTGACCACGACAGGATCGCAGGCAAAAACATGGGTATATGTTGCAATTTCGACAGGTTTAGTAGGAGCACTGATATCTAAAATATGCATTCCGTTATTGGCCCCTACAAACAAGGAGTTTTTATAAGGGAATAGCGTTTCTATACCAAATCCAAGCTTAACCTCATTGACATATTTTGGGGATTTAGGGTTCTGTAAAGTAAAATTCTTGACCCTATCTTGAAAGATGGAGTATAAATAATTTGAAGAAATTGCGAATCTCGCTAAAGATCCTGCTATTCCGATCTGGTTACCTGAACCGGAGTTATTCGATCCTGAACCAGAATTATTGTAGCTTCCAGTCCCTGAATCGTAATATATGAGATCCTCCTGATCCGGATAATAAGTCTCTTCATATGTTGAATTGACGATAGTATCCTTGTAACCAATAATACTGACAGGATCGTTATCGGTTATGACATCGCGGTTTCCAGTTTGTGATTTATAGGTTACGGAGAAAACGTCTTTTTGTCGATCGATTAGTACAGGTTTATGAATATCAGAAATATCGAAAGTTAATAAATCGACAATATTATCGGCGTAAAGGTGGTCATTTTGAATACCTAGATCAAAGTTTCCTAAAATCGGTAGAAAACCGATTGCTTTAGGGTCGGCTGGATTTGTGTTGTTGTAAATATGAATCCCTTTATTTGGCTCATTGACAAATAAATAATCTTTATACAGATAAATCTTACCGGTAGATTCGAAAGGTGTAGGTTCAACGATAGTAAATGAAGAGGATCTTATATCTCCCAAGGTGAGATAAATAGGGACTTTAGTCTTATATGTTTCATCTATATGAAATTTGTCACAGGCGCACAAAGTTAAAACCAGCAGCAGAGGCACAAATAATCCGAGCCGTTTCAAATAGAGATGGAGAGCATTTTTCATAAAATAAGATTAATAGTTATTGGTATTTCATTTACATACGTAAACGTTTTATAATACGCTACATATCAGTTGTAAAAATTCTCCGTATTGTGAAATATAACTGATAGAGAGGCGCATTGATAATTTGTAGATTAAAAAAAAGGCAGTAAAATTGCTTGTTAAAAAAGCTTAACAAGCGAACTACAAGATTTCACTCAAAAAGAAAATGAAAAAGATTCTCATCATAATTTTAATACTTATATCGATTACTCAGGTCCTTTTTGCTCAGGACAGTACAGCAGTCAAGGCGGATTCCCTGACATTTGAATCTCAAAGGGAGCGGGTAAATCATTTATTAGATGAGCGGAGTCGAAGATTTGGTGAATATGACCAATCCTTGGAAAAGAAAACGGGCGTCTTTGGATTATTTAAGACGAAAGGTGATATGCAAAAATCGATAGATATCCTTCGTCAGGTCGTATTAAATGACAACAATATATTTTTGGAGACCCGAAAATTATTGGATTTAAAAGACGCACAGAGTGAACGCTATCAGCGATTAGCGGCTGAATACGACGCACAGGTATCTGCGTATATGAAGACGATTACGAAGCTTCAGAATGAAAATGAAAAACTTCGCGGGGAACTAAGCAATATGGAAACATCTGATCGGGGGAGCGGAATCATGCTATATTTGGCAGGAATAGTCATTATTACGTTAATTATATTATTGATTTACCAATACCGCAGGCATAAACCCAAAAAATTGACGGAATAGTGATAAGAAGACCTATTTATATTGGTACTTTTGCTCGAGAAGAGAAATAAAATAGTAAATGGCCAGACCGAGATTGAATAGTGGTGATACCCATTCGGAGGATTTACCCAAACCGAAGTTAAGCAAGGATATTCTTAGAAAAGCTTTAAAGATATTTTCATATATCAAGCCTTTCAAATGGAAATTTATTATTGGGATGATGTTTTTGATCCTATCGAGTTTATCGATGCTGACTTTTCCAGCTTTATTGGGAGCGATGATCGATGCGGCACAAGGAAAACAAACATATACGTGGCTACCTGCAAGTGTTATGTATATCGGGGGCTTATCCTTAATAATTCTATCGTTTCAATCCATAATCTCTTTTTTTAGAATTCGCTTATTTGTTGAGATAGCTGAAAAATCATTAGCAAATATTCGAAAAGACACTTACCATAGGCTTATAACCTTACCAATAGAATTTTTTGCCAACCGCAGGGTTGGGGAATTAAACAGTAGACTTTCTTCCGATCTATCCCAGATTCAAGATACGATGACAACTACATTGGCAGAAATGCTACGTCAGGCAATCAGCTTAAGTTTAGGCGTTGTATTATTGGTCTTAGTATCTCCGAAATTGGCACTCATGAACTTATGTATATTACCGATTATTATTGTTGTTGCCATAATTTTCGGACGATTTATACGGAATCTTTCTCGGGAATCTCAAGATAAGCTTGCAGAGTCGAACTCAGTGGTTCAAGAGACCTTATTAGGAATCAGCAATGTAAAGGCTTTTGTCAATGAATATTTTGAGTCAAAGCGATATTCTGAAAAACTAAATCAATCGGTAGCCTTAGCTGTAAAAGGGGCAACCTATAGGGGGATTTTTGCATCCTTTATCATTTTTGCCATCTTTGGTGCTGTAATCGTTGTGATTTGGTATGGAGCGTCATTGGTTTCATTACAGGAGATATCCGTTGGTGATTTAACGACCTACATTCTTTATTCGATGTTTGTTGCGGGCTCCATGGGAAGTTTTCCAGAGCTATATGCCAGTATTCAAAGGGCCCTAGGAGCAAGTGAGCGGGTACTGGAGATCTTAAATGAAACGAAAGAAGATATTCAGGTAAATGAGGAAGACAAAGACATTAAAGTAGAACTACATGGCGATATAGAATTTGAACATGTAACATTTAATTATCCAACGCGCCCTGACCTTACTATACTGAAGGATGTATCCTTTCATGTTAAATCGGGCAAGAAATTGGCCATAGTTGGTCCGAGTGGAACTGGGAAATCCACAATTGCTTCCTTGATTCTACAGTTCTATCAGCCTACTAGCGGTACCGTACGCTACGATGGTATTCCTGCCAACAAATTAGCTTTAACAGACATTAGAAATCAAGTTGCAGTTGTACCACAAGATGTACTTTTATTTGGTGGCACGATACGGGAGAATATCAGTTATGGTAATTTAGATTCGGAAGCCGATGCTATCATTACTGCAGCGAAACGCGCAAATGCACATAATTTCATTATGGACTTTCCGGAAGGGTATGACACGGTTGTAGGAGAGCGTGGTGTTAAGCTTTCAGGAGGCCAGCGTCAACGCATTGCCATTGCTCGAGCTTTATTAAAAGATCCATCCATCTTAATATTAGATGAAGCGACGTCATCATTGGATTCAGAATCGGAGCGTATGGTTCAACAAGCATTGGTTGAATTAATGCGCAATCGCACCTCCATCATTATAGCGCATCGCTTGTCTACAATAAAGGATGCAGACATGATTATCGTCGTAGAAGATGGTATTATTTCAGACATGGGAACACATCAAGAATTGATGGAAAAAGGCGGAGGTTTGTACCAACATCTCTACACATTACAATCCTTGCAAGTCGTTGAAAGTTAATTTTTGTTAATTTATAAAGATTGAAAACATTTTGGCTTACACCTTGTTTAATATCAACAGAACATATTAAGACTAAATAGGATAAAAAAATAGAATCATGGAAAAAAATAGAAATGGATTAGTGGCATTTGCCCTACTTGGATTAGCCGTTGGTACAGCAGCATACTATTTATTAGGAACAGAAGATGGTAAAAAGCAATTAGACCGTGCGAATGACGGTATTAAGAGTTTAACAAAATCTATTAAGGACCTATCAAAGAAAGAAGCAAAAAGAGCATCAAAATTAGCTAAATCGGCAAAAGAGGATTTAGAGAATTTAAAAGATCGTGCAAAGAATGCAGGACGTGATGCTTTAGATAAAGCATCTTCAAAAGCAAATGAATGGGCAAATAGAGCATCAGATGCTGCAAACAGTTTAGGTAATAAAGCGGAAGAAGTTGCTGACAAAGCAAAATCAGAAATTAAAAACGCTTAATTTAAGCCCAACAATACGATGCTCGATAGATTGATGTATCTTTGCAGAACATGAATCTTTTAGCACAAGTAAAAACATTAATATATAAAGATGTTGTTTTAGAATGGCGATCAAAATATGCCATCAACAGTATCTTACTTTATGTGGTATCCACAGTATTTGTATGCTATCAGTCATTCAAATCTGTGGATACTATCGTTTGGAACACTTTGTTCTGGATTATTTTATTATTTGCAGCAATCAATGCGATGAGCAGGAGCTTCGTTCAGGAAACGGGTCATCGTCATTTATATTATTATTCAATTGTGAGTCCAAAGGCCATTATTTTGGCAAAAATCATCTACAATTCCATATTGATGGTTTTATTATCGACTACAGCCTTTATTATCTACAACTTAATATTTAAGAGCCAAGCGGAGAATTTAGGGATTTATTGTTTGGCGATCTTTTTAGGGAGCATCAGTTTTGCGACGGTTTTTACGATGGTTGCTGCGATAAGTGCGAAAGCGGGCAATAACAGTACGATCATGGCAATCTTGAGTTTTCCTGTAATTATTCCGTTGTTAATCGTATTAATCAAGTTATCACAAAACGCGGTAAATGGCAGTTCAATAGGAGATAATTGGGCAGATATCGCTGTTTTATTGGCAATTAATATCGTTACAATTGCTATATCTTTGCTGTTATTTCCTTACCTTTGGCGAGATTGATTTTTTTGTTCTTATGAGAAAACGTTGGTGGAAAATATTGGCAGTTGTCATGGTCGCGAGTACCATTATAGGCGGACTGCTTGGCCCCGTTCCCGTACTACCTATTCTAAATGAAACTATCCGCAATGTATATTTCCACGTACCAATGTGGTTTACGATGATGGTTTTATATTTGATATCCCTGATTTACAGCATCAAATATTTAAATTCTGGAAAAAGGGAATATGATTTTATGGCTGTAGAAGCTGTGAATACGGGTATTATCTTTTGTGCCTGCGGTTTAATGACGGGGATGTTATGGGCAAACATAACTTGGGGAACCCCATGGACTAATGACCCACAACTCAATGGGGCAGCCATTGCGACATTGATGTATTTGGCGTATTTAGTATTAAGAAATGCCTTAGAAGAGGAGCAAAAACGTGCTAAGATCTCAGCGATTTACAACATTTTTGCCTTTCCGATTATGATTGTCTTAATCTATATCCTACCGAAGATGAATGATTCTTTGCATCCAGGAAGTGGGGGTAATTCTACCTTTGGCGATCTGGATATGGATAATTATATGCGTCCTGTATTTTACACGGCAGTTATTGGTTGGATTTTAATTGGATGCTGGATTGCTAGTTTAAGATATCGTATTCGTTTAATAGAAGATAAAAGAAATAGTTTTTAAGATGAGAAATTTCCTATTCACAATTTTAGCCTTAATGATAGGGTTAACTGCAAATGCACAAGAGAAGGTTCAAATGGCCGATGGACTTCGTGCAGAAGGAAAGATATATATCGTAGTAGCAGTAATGTTGGTTATCTTTCTTACGGTTGCCATCTATTTGTTTACTATAGATCAGAAGGTAAAGAAACTGGAAAAAGATAAATAAGGATACCCTTTCTATGCTAATTAACCAACATCGATCACTTTCAGGATTAAATGTCTTTCTAGTTATTTTTGTTGGCACAATTTTATGTTTAGGGGCTTATTTACATTTACCGGAACAGCTCACCCCGGTATTATTTGAACCCGGATTGGACCGCTTGGTAGGGTTAGAATTAGGGCCCAGCTTTTCGCCTTCTGCCAATGTTATGATTACCTTGGTCCTCACTTTAGTACAAGCCTTTGCACTAAATAAGGTTGTCAACCATTACAATTTATTAGGGAAACCGAGTTTTTTGACCTCCTTGATGTTCATGACTCTGGTAAGTCTTTTCATACCGTTTTTAGTACTATCCCCTACCTTAATTTGTAATTTTATTACAATTTGGATGCTTCAGAAGCTTTTTAATATTTACAAGCATGTAGATATTAAAGGGATTATGTTCGACCTTGGTTTGCTTGTGGCAGTAGGAAGTTTAATATATTTTCCTTTTATCGTGATGCTGCTGTTAATTTGGTCAAGCTTGGTCATATTTAGAGCATTTTACTGGCGAGAATGGGTCACGCCATTACTAGGAGTTATTACGGTTTATTTTTTATTAGCAGTAGTGTATTTTTGGTTGGAAAGGATGGATGAATTCTATCAGATCTTTCTACCATTTACCTATGCTTTTCCTACAAAATTAAACATGGATGTCCATGATTATTTTGTGTTAATTCCAGTTCTGATTGCTATCGGTGGGTTTTTATTTATTTTAAAGGATAATTTTTTTAAGAGTGTTGTTCAGATTAGGAAGAGCTTTCAGCTTTTATTTATTATGATTATCTTAATATTTGCATCCTTCTATTTAAATCAAGATCGATCGATAAACCATTTCTTATTGGCGGTACCCGCAATTTCGATTTACTTGGCCTATTTTTTTACTCATGCCAAACTAAAATGGTTTTACGAGACCTTATATATAGTTATTTTACTCACGATTATTTATTTTCAATTTTTCTAAGCGATTGTATAATAGGTGTTTAACCTTTTTTAACAACTTAAAAGCGTAGGATATTTAAAAAATAGATAGTTTTGTAGCAAAAATTCAGGTAATACAGCCATCATAAAAAGATTTATACACATCAAAAAGTCAAGTCAATAATTTGAATCAAGATGATGTAAAAGATCTAATTAAAATGTTAGAACAGTTGAAACTATTTTACTCTAATACGTCCCTACTTATTTTATTAGGAATAAGTTCATTCATACTTTCGAGTACGCAGACTTATGCACAATCGTCGACTTCACATTCGCCATATTCGCAATTTGGTTTAGGACAGATGCGTGAGGATCAATTGCCTCAGACACGCGCTATGGGAGGAATCACGACAGCAGTAAGATTTCAGGGGGGCTTACCTGTTTTAAATATTTCCAATCCGGCTACCTATTCAGGATTTAACAGAACAATTTTAGACGCGGGACTTTATGGCAATGTCACCCAATTAGAAAAAAATTCGACAGCGGATAACACAGCGGATTTTGCATTCAGCCATTTTGCCTTTGGATTTACCTTAAATAAGAATAATGGTCCAAAATTAGGCGGTATTTCCTTTGGATTGATGCCCTATTCGGATGTAGGTTATAGTACATCTGCCAGTAGGGAAATCTCCAACACTCCATATCAAACCAGATTAGTTGGAGAGGGTGGCTTAAACAAAGCTTATTTCGGATATGGTGTATCACCATTTAAGAATTTTAGTATCGGAGCTAACGTAGGATTTTTATTTGGGAACTTATATGACAAATCACTTATTGATTTCCCAACGAACTACGGGTTTTACAACACAGCAAAAACAGATACTAGAAGAGTAACAGGAGTGACGTATGATTATGGAGCTCAATATTTCCTTCCATTAGGCAACAGAAAGAATTTGACGATAGGATATTCAGGATCATTGGACAATTCGGTACGTAGTAAGGTTACATCGATGGTTACACGTACACAAACAGGATCCGGTAATATCACGGAACAAGTTCCAATTGACACATCCTCTATGGATGTTTTATCAAACCGCAAGATTAACCTACCATTGAAGCACAGTGTCGGATTTACTTTTAGCAAAGGAGTAAATTGGATGGTTGGAGCAGATTTTAAATATGCTGATTGGTCAAAATACCAGGTCCGCACAGGGGAAGATCCTTTAGGCAAGAATATTGGATTTGCTTTAGGTGGACAAATCAAACCCGATCCTACATCCTTGAATTATCTAAAAGTAATAGATTACAGATTAGGATTTAGGTATAACAAAACACATATGACGGTAAACCAACAACGGATTAACGATATGGCGGTTACCGTTGGTTTAGGATTACCATTACCAGAGACAGGATTTGGAAGAACATTTTCAAATGTTAACATTTCGGCAGAGTTCGGCCAACAAGGAACAATAAAGAGCAACTTAGTTCGTGAACGATATATCAATATTAATTTAGGCTTCACGATTAATGATGCTTGGTTTATCAGGAGAAGTTACGATTAAGAAATGCGAATTTCAGATTTAAAGATATCGAGAATATTGCCCCTAACAATTGTTTTGCTAGGGGCAATCTTGTCAATT
>JBEBTR010000054.1:0-19863 GCA_040393725.1 Sphingobacterium endophyticum
ATCGTAATTTTTCCTTTTTCCTTTAAGCTTTTTAGAATGAATTCGTGTCTGTCCGTAATATTCATCATAATTCATTTAAATAAGTTAATATAGAACAAATATAATGACCTTTTCTGTTCTTGCCTATTGTTTTTTTTTATTTAAAAATGTTTTTTTTCTATTCATTTATTTCTACATTTGGAACGTAACATAAAAAAATAATAACCAAATTTACCTTATGTCAAAGTTCACATTGCCGATTCCTGCTAAGAAAAGAAGGTGGTTTATCATTCTGGTCATCTTCCTAGCGATTGTATTCAATTACTATGATCGGCAGATTGTTTCCATCCTAAAGCCTATGCTGAAAGATGAATTTGATTTAGGAGACGATGGTTATGCATTGGTGATTAATGTGTTTACCGTTTTCTATGCTTTAATGTATCCAGTTTCTGGATGGTTGGTCGACAGATTCGGTGAGCGCAAGGTTATGCTGTTAGGAATTTTAGGATGGTCGGTTGCCTGTTTGGGAGGAGGTTTCTCCAGGACATTTGGATCTTTTCTCTTTTTCCGAGGGATGTTGGGGGCTGCTGAACCTACAAATTTTCCGGCACAATTAAAAGTGATTACGGTTTGGTTTTCCGGGAAGTTGAGAGCAACAGCGAATAGCCTTTGTGTAGCAGGAAGTTCAATCGGAGCCATTATAGCTCCGCCCTTAGTGGCATGGTTAGCTATGCGTTATAATTTTCATACAGTATTTATTGTAGCGGGTATAGTCGGATTAATCATTGCATTATTATGGTTTTTGATCTATACAGAACCGCCTGCTGAAATTCGGAATGAAGCATTAAACGAAGGTGGGTCTGCTGATTCTGAACATTCTTTTACCTGGGGACAATTGTGGAGCAGAAAGTCATTGTGGGGGATTTTATTGATTCGTTTTGTCAGTGACCCTGTTTGGTATTTCTGCTTATTCTGGTTGCCGGGATATCTACAGGAGGAGAGCGGATTGACATTGGCTCAAATTGGTATGTTTGGATGGATTCCGTTCTTGGTAGCCGATCTTGGAGCTATTGGTACATCGGCCTGGTCTGATAAGATGGTAAGAAAAGGTAAGGAACCTTTATTAGCAAGAAAGATTATGCTGAGTAGCATTGCTGTTCTGGCGCCATTATGCTGTTTGACAGCCTATGTTTCGAATCCTTATCTGACCATATTGATCTTTTCCTTGGTCGCAGTAGCATGTCTAAGTTGGTTGTTTACGATTTCGGTCGTAATAGCGGAAGCATTTCCAGTAAAGAATGTTGCCTCTGTATTAGGGATTGCAGGTGGTTTTGGTGCATTGGGTGCGGTCTTGTTCAATTATTTTGTTGGACAGATGATGGGTTCATTAGGAGCAGGAACCATTTTTATCGCGATGGCGTTTATGCATCCGATAGCTGTATTGATTCTGTGGACGATGGTAAAGAAGGAAAAGCCGAACGGGGCATTGATGGTAGAAAATAATTAAAAGTAAAATTTTATAAAATATTAATTGTTATGGGAGAAGTTAAGACCATTTTGGAGCCTGCAAGAGAAACTCCAATACGTATGGAAGTCGATGTGTTAGTAGTCGGTGGAGGACCTGCAGGAATTATTGCAGCGCAGGCGGCGGCTTCTGACGGTTTGAAGGTTGCCTTAATAGACAATCGAAGCTTTGTTGGTGGAAACATGACTATTGGATTGCCCATCTTAGGCTTTTTAGGTCAAAAGGGAAATCAGATTATTAAGGGGCTACCTCAGAAATTTATTGAAAGGCTGAAAGAGGTCGATGCAGCTTCAGAGCATCGTCCTTGTCCATTACATATGAGTTTGACTTTGGTAGAACCGGAGGCTGTAAAAAATGTTGGGCTAAAAGTATTGGAAGAGTCCGGCGTAAAGGTTCTTTTGTATGTATTTTCTGCGGGAGTTGTGATGGAAGGTGATGAATTAAAAGGGGTCATCATAGAAAGTAAATCGGGTAGAGAGGTGATATTGGCGAAAACCGTTATTGACTGTACCGGAGATGCTGACGTTGCTTTTAAAGCAGGTGTAGAATGCGAACAAGGAAATGAAGTTGGGGGAGCACAACCACCGACCTTGATGTTCTGTATGGCGGGTGTGGATACCGAAAAATTAAGGATGTCAATCGCAGAGGAGCCAAGGACCTATTTAACAGATTTTATTCCTGCGGAATATTTCGGTCAGAATAATCAATTTATTGTGGTAGGTCTTCGCAGCGTTATGGAAAAAGCGCGTGCAGCAGGATATCACCTTCCGGTAGAAAGAACGATATTAATCACTGGCTTGCGTGAAGGAGAGGTTTGGGTTAATATGTCGAGAATTAATGGGGTTGATGGTACGAATCCGGAAAGCTTGACCTTTGGTGAAATTGAAGGGCGTAAGCAGGTCGAAGAGATACAGCGCTACCTTAAGGAATATGTTCCTGGATTTGAGGAATCACATTTCACGAAGATGGCTCCATTCCTGGGAATCCGTGAAACTCGCCGTATTGTAGGAGATTATGTAATGACTGCGGATGATATTTTGACCTGTCGTCGTTTTGAGGATGCGGTAGCTGTTGCGAGCTATCCTTTGGATATTCACCATCCAGAAGGAGGTGGCTGTACCTTGACTTGGTGTGGGGACAGTTATGATATTCCATACCGTTCTTTGGTTCCAAAGAAAATTAAGAACTTATTGGTTGCAGGACGTTCGATTTCCACAACACATGAAGCGATGTCTGCCATTCGTGTTATGGCACCATGCATGGCGATGGGAGAAGCTGCTGGACGCGCGGCAAAATTAGCTGTACGTCATGGAATTACACCAGCGGAGGTGAATGTAGAAGAATTAAGAACAGAGTTAATTAATGCTGGAGCCTATTTAGGCGAAGGGTTAGAAGCTACAGTTTAATATTTACGGAGATGAAACAACCTGTAAAATCCAGCCGACGCGAGTTTTTTAAGAAAGCAGGACTCATCACGGCAATCCCTTTAATGGGCAAATTAGATTTTCATGCCGGAGAATCAATCGTTGGTACTTCTGATTTAAGGGTTTTGACCTGTAATATCCGTGTGGATTTAGAAGAAGATGCTGCCAAAGGATTAGGTTGGGCAAGCCGACGTGAGGCATGTTTAGCTGTTATTAAAAAACAAAAGGCAGATTTGATTGGGTTTCAGGAAGTATTAAGAGGTCAGTTTCTTGACCTTAAGGCAAATCTTACAGATTACTTTGCTTTTGGTTTTGATGGGCCGGAAATGGATCAATTCAAGGAAGGCTATCATGGCATTGCCAAAAACCCGATTCTATTTTCTAAGAAACGGTTTGAGTTGTTGACAGCTGGAACCTACTGGCTTTCAGAAACCCCATTAAAACCAGCTAGCCTCTCTTGGGGATCTGCCCGAGCTCGAAATGCAGTATGGGTAAGGTTATTGGATAAGAAAACCAATAGGGAACTTCGATTGTCCAACCTTCATTTGGATCATGTTAGTAACGAAGCTAAGGAAGGGCAAATCAAGGTCGTATTAGATGAAGCATCGCCGTATCAATCGGATTTTCCTCAGATCCTAACAGGAGATTTCAATGTAGGAATGGATTCGAAGGTTTATCAAGATGTGATTGCGGCAGGTTGGCAGGATTCTTATACTCAGGTAAATGGAAATGAGAATCCTGAAGGGACTACCCATGGTTTTAAAGGCGAAGATCCTAAGCGCAAAAAATCTAAAAAAATTGATTTTATATTCGTGAAAGGACCATTGAAAGGTATTGAAGCGAAAATAATCAAAGATAATTTTAAAGGCGTATTGCCAAGTGACCACTATTTTGTGAGTGCTCAATTAAGATATAGCTAAAAATTGTTTTTTAAAAAAAGAACAGAAAATGGTCTGTTCTTTTTTTTGCACCAACGGGTTTAATTATGTTTTATTTTGTTTATTTTTAATGGACTAATATTTAATAAATCAATAATAACCTTAAATAAAAGCAATGACACAAAATAATTTAATGGATAGGATTGGTATCCCATCTAATTTGAAATGGGGCTACCTGGGCATTCTACTCTTTATGATGGGTGACGGGGTGGAACAGGGCTGGCTGAGTCCATACTTGACCGAACATGGTATGAGTATCGAACAGTCCGCGCTTCTCTTTACTGTTTATGGGATTACCATTGCCATATCATCTTGGTTTTCGGGAGTTCTTGCAGAAAGTTATGGTCCACGTAAATCCATGTTTATGGGATTGTTGCTTTACCTGATCGGAACAGTAGGATTTATTTCCATGGGTATGGCGAAGTTGGATTACAATGCGATGCTGTTGTTTTATGCAATTCGAGGTTTTGGCTATCCATTATTTGCCTATTCATTTATGGTTTGGATTAATTACCGTAGTCCTAAATATATGTTGGGTAGAGCAGTTGGCTGGTTCTGGTTTGTATTTACAGGCGGGCTGAACGTTTTGGGTGCATATTACTCGAGTTGGGCATTGGAGCGATATGGCTATGAGAACACATTGTGGTCTTCGATTTTATGGGTGCTTATTGGGGCCTTCTTTGCATTGGTTTTGAATCGGGATAAGTTTGAGACCAAAGCATCTCAAGGTTCGAAAGGTAAGGAATTATTGAACGGGCTGACGATTGTTCAAAAGGAGCCAAAAGTATTGATTGGAGGAATCGTTCGGGTTATTAATACGACGGCACAATTTGCTTTTCCCGTATTCTTACCAATGTATATGGCCGAGCATGGGTTTGACACCAAGGAATGGTTGCAGATCTGGGGGACAATTTTCACAAGTAATATAGCCTTCAACTTAATCTTTGGTTTTGTTGGAGATCGATTAGGCTGGCAGCGCACCATTATGTGGTTTGGTGGTGTGGGCTGTGCGATAACAACGGTATTGTTTTATTACTCGCCCATCTGGTTCGATGGGGCATATTGGGCAGTAATGGCAGCAGGAATAGCTTGGGGAGGGCTATTGGCCGGATATGTTCCTTTGTCTGCATTAGTACCATCCTTGGTAAAAGAAGACAAAGGGGCAGCCATGGCTATCTTGAATCTTGGTGCAGGGTTGCCTGTTTTTGTAGGGCCAGCATTGGTGGGTCTATTGATTGGTACAATTGGTAGCGAAGGGGTGATTTGGGTATTGGCAGGCTTATACCTAGTTAGTGCTGTGCTAACAAAATTTATTACGATTCCTGAGGAAATGAAGGAGTCTCAAGCCGAATTAAATACAGTTTAGTAATTAAATAAAGAAAAAAGAATAAACAACCTATGAAAGTATTGTTAACAGCACCTTATGAGAATGAAAAAGCTTTGAATGAGTTGAAGGGGCTTTTTGATGAAGTAATTTATCGTTCATGGAAACCCCATGGGCGTGCATATAATCCGCAGGAAATTTCAGCATTGATTAAAGAAACTGGGGCAGATGCCTTAATTTCTGAGCATGATGAAATCACAGAAGAGGTATTACGTTCAAATCCGGATTTAAAATTTGTGGGTATCTGCCGTGGAACACCATCAAACATTGATTTGAATGTTGCTACAGAATTAGGTATCCCGGTATTTAATACCCCGGCTCGAAACGCACAAGCGGTAGCGGAGATGTTTATCGCCAATGTCATTACCTTGATGCGCAATACCATTCCTGCCATCAATTGGTTAGAAGGTAAAAACTGGGGGGAAGGGGCACATACCTCTTACCTAGAATTTAAAGGAAATGAATTAGCAGGAAAGAAAGTGGGAATGGTTGGATTTGGTGCTGTAGGTCAGCATATCGCAAGGATGTTGAAGAACTTCCCAAGTGAAATTTATTATTTCGATCCTTACTATGTAGATCCAAACCCTGACTTTAAGAAAGTTGAATTGGAGGAATTGTTCTCTACCTGCGATGTTGTGGGCATACACCTTCCGGTAACGCCGGAAACAAAAGGAATGATTGATAAAAAATATCTTTCATTGTTGAATAAAGATGCGATTTTTGTTAATACAGCAAGAGCTACCGTTGTTAATCGTGAGGATTTATTAGAAACAATTGAAAGTGGTCAGATCCGTGGGGCGGTGTTGGATGTATTTTACAATGAACCACCCGACGAAATTGACTATAAGATGATTTTAAATAAGAATGTGATTGCCACGCCGCATATTGCGGGTGCAACACATGAAGTAGAAGATCATCATGCTTTCATTATGAACAATAATCTACGGGAATTTTTCCATAATGGAAATAAGTCGATCAAACAATTGGTAAATAAAGCTGTCCTAGAAAAAACATCAATTAGCTAATCATGGCAAAGAAAGAAGCTTATTTAATCGTCGATATCGGTACTGGAAATGCACGTGTCGCTGTTTGTGGTATCGATGGAGAAATATTGAGTATTAAAAGAGAAAATGTTCATTATGAAACAGATTCTCAGTATGAAGATTCTATCTTTTTCAATCCAGAGGAACTGTGGAGCCAGATATTAAGGCTTTCAAAAGAGGCATTACAAGAATCTGGTGATATTCAGATTAATGCAGTCACAGCTACCAGTCAAAGAGAGGGTATAGTAATTACGGATAAAGAGGGAAAATCCTTATTGGGGATGCCTAACATCGATCATCGTGGTCGTAAGTGGGAGGTCGATCTAAAGGATAAGGATTTAGTTTACAATCTTTCCGGACGTTATCCTACATCGTTATTTTCAGCTTTTAAATTAGTCGGTGTACGAGAAGTTTATCCCGAAATTTTTGAAAGGATATCCTGCTTTATGAGCATTAGCGATTGGATTCAATTTCAATTCTCAGGGATCGAAGGGTACGAACATTCTCAAGCTTCGGAAACATTATTGTACGATGTTGAACAAAAATCTTGGTCTAAAGCATTGTTGGATCAATTCGGTTTATCAGCCGATATATTACCAGAACTAAAAGATGCGGCATCAGTCTTGGGGCCTATAAAATCTGAGGTTGCAAAAGAGTTGGGAATAAGTTCCACAGCTTTGATCGTAGTTGGGGGCGGAGATACACAATTAGCAATCCGAAGTATGGAACCCTCTGCCAATGATGTGGTGATTGTTTCTGGTACGACTACTCCGATTATTAAAATTGTGGATAGCTATGAAAAAGATAGTGAGCAGCGCACTTGGACCAGTAGACACATCGATGCCGATAATTTTATTTTGGAAGCGAATGCAGGTGTTACAGGGCTGAATTACCAACGTTTGAAGGAAATTTTCTATCCAAATGAAGGTTATGATATTATTGAAAAAGAATTAGAGGATGCAACCTATTCGCAGTGTGTGGCTTCGTTGGGTTCCCTCATAGCAGATGAAGAAGAACCCTTGACCAAGGGAGGTTTTATCTTCAATGCGCCGGTATCCCATCAGTTAACTCGCGGGAGTTTTGTTTTCGCGATACTTTGGGATATTGCCTGCAGTATCTATGAGAACTATAAGTTCTTATGTGCGGTATCTCCACATCAAGAATCCTATATATGGGCTTGTGGAGGAGGAGTGGAGAGCCGCAAACTGCGTCAATTCATTGCGAACTTATTTGGCAAGAGCATCAAGATTAGGGATACATTCCGTCAGGCTTCGGTATTAGGTGGAGTATTCATCTGTAATGATGCTCTAGGCGTAAAAAATGAGAGCCCGGAATTATTGGAGGAGATTCATCCACAGAATCATGAAGAGTTTGAAAAGCTATATCAAGAGTGGAAGAATGCTCGTAAAACATTTAAACAGGTAGGTCAATAGATGAGCACATATTTTTTTGGACTCGATGTCGGAACGCAGGGAGCCAGGGTGGTCTTGGTTGATGAGAAGGGAACATTGATCGCTTCTGACTCGCGTAAATTCCAATTGAGCGATAGATTCCGAGAGGAACAATCGCCATTAATTTGGTGGCAGGATTGCGATGATATGATATCTTCATTAATTCAAAACCTACCTGAATCCATAAATAAAGCCGATATAAAGTCGATTTCAGTGACATCAACATCAGGGACTGTTATACCGTTAGATTCTAAAAATCAGCCTTTGCATGATGCAATTATGTACAGCGACCCAAGATCATTTGATCAAGGTAAGCGCATTAAAGCGATTGCAGAAAGAAATATTCCACACGGATATACAGGGTTCAATGCTTCGAGTGGAATTTCCAAGATGCTTTGGTATATAGAATCCTATCCAGAAAAGGTGAAGGATATATCACTGTGGATTCATGCATCGGACTTTTTAGTCGGAAAGCTGTCTGGAAATTACCATACCACTGACTACACCAATGTTTTAAAATCGGCTTTTGATTTAGAGAAATTGGAATGGCCAAGCTTTGTAAGTGATGAAATTGGAATCAAAGAAAGTTGGCTACAGAAAGTGGTCCCTTCAGGAACTGTTATTGCGACCTTATTACCCCATCTATCTCAAAAATGGGGAATTGGAGAAATTTCTGTCGTCGTAGGGATGACAGATGGATGTGCCACACAAATGGCATCCGGTGCTGTAAAACCGGGAACATGGAATACGACGATAGGAACAACCTTAGTTATAAAAGGGGTTACAAAGAACAATGTAATAGACCCATTGGGAAGATTATACAGTCATCGCCATCCGGAAGGGTTTTGGATGCCGGGCGGTGCAAGTAATACCGGTGCGGATTGGATTTCAATGGAATTCTCCGAAGGACTGGATCAACTGAATGCGGAGGCAGAAACATTGGTTCCAACCCATGAATTGGCCTGGCCGTTATGGCAGGAAGGCGAGCGTTATCCGATTATGGCCCCTCAAGCTAGAGGTTTTGCTCCGGAAGGACTAAGCCGGGCGAAGTTGTTTACGGCAAACCTTGAGGGAGTAGCATTTATAGAAAAACTGGCTTACGAAATTATTGAAGAGCTTTCTTCGGAGAAAGTGGAGGCCGTATATTCTGCAGGTGGAGGCAGCAATTCAGATATCTGGTTAAAAATTAGAGCTTCTGTATTGAATGTGCCAATTTACAAATGCAAAGAAGCTAGTGGAGCTTTTGGAGCTGCGGTAATGGCGGCCTCCAATACATATTATTCTTCATTGATTGAAGCCTCGGAAAAGATGACCGCCATTGAAAAGAAGGTATTGCCAGATCCTGAATTAGTTGGCAGCTATAAAAAGCAATACGATGATTTTAAACAGAAATTGAAAGATTTAAACTACCTATAGATGATTACAATCTGTCTATTAAGACATGGAGAAACTGCGTTTAATGCAGATGGAAATAAATATTGTGGACGAACGGATATACCATTAACAGAAAAAGGGATTTCCCAAGCCAAAAGAATGAATGAACTATTAAAGGAATATTCATTTGACCATATTTTTTGCTCACCATTACAACGTGCAAAAACTACGGCGGAAATTGCTTCAGGCAGCCCTGAAAGAGTTCAGGTTGATGAACGCTTGATTGAAGTTGACTTTGGACAGTGGGAGGGAAAGCGTTCCGAGGATTTTATTGCCGAGGATCCTAATTCTTGGTACAATTGGCTTTCCGATCCGGAACGATTTGAAGCTGGGAGAACCGGTGAAAATGCAAAACAGGTCATCAATAGGCTGGAGAGTTTCTATAATGAACTGATGGAAAAGTATGATGGTCAGACCATTTTAGTTGTTGGGCATAATGGGGTTAATCGACTATTTATGTCACAGCAATTGGGTATGCCATTGAAAAACTATAGAAAAATTGTGCAGGAAAATTCAGCTTTAACGTTGATAACCTTAGATAAACATAAAGGTTTCAATTTGTTAAAGTTGAATGCTTAATTTTAGGACTTCAAATTAATCCCCATGAAGAAAACGATTATTGCTTTATTTACCTGGCTTGCTGTATTTCAAGCTGCTCCTACATTTTCACAAAATCTGCATAAGCTTAATTTTAAAACAGTGGAGGAAATGTATGACTATTTCAAATATGCTCCTGGAAAGAAAGTTATTTCTGGTCATCGAGGGACGATTGAAGAGCATATGCCTGAAAATTCAATAGCTGCTATGGAAGCGGTTTTAAGGCATACTCCAGCAATTTTTGAAATAGATCCTCGATTGACAAAAGATGCTGTGCCAGTTATGGTTCATGATGCAACCCTGGAAAGGACAACGACAGGGTCGGGAAAGGTGGCTCATTTTACATGGAAAGAACTTCAGCAATTAAAGTTGAAAGACCATAAAGGTAATCCTACGAAATATAAAATCAATACGCTTGAAGAAATGATTTTGTGGGCAAAGGGAAAGACCATCTTGAATTTAGATAAGAAGGATCTTCCAATGGAGATGACGGCAGAGATTATTAGAAAGCATAATGCTTATGCCTGGGTATGGGTGACAGTTCATAATGTTGAACAAGCAAAATTCTATCTAGACAAAAATCCGAAGCAATATCTTTCCATGCATATCCGTAGTAAGGAAGATTTAGATGCATTCAAAGCATCTGGATTACCCTTTGACCGGATGATCGTGTATATAGGTCCCGAGATCAAGCCGGCAAATCAGGAGATGTATCAGTTTTTTCGTGAAAAAGGTGTGATGTGCATGATTTCATCAGCACCTACCTATGATAAATTGCCAAGTGTTGAAGAAAGAGCTGAAAAATACAGAGCTGTATTTGAAGATGGGGCTGCTGTGTTGGAATCAGACCTGCCGATTGAAGTTAGTAAGGCTATAAAATAAAATCAGAATAATAAATATATAAAGGAAGCTAAAATTAGCTTCCTTTTTTGTTTAGGACGATTTGGAATATCAGGATATGAGGCAAAATAAATTAGATAAGTAATTGATATTCAGTGTTTATATATTTTTTGAAACTTAAAATATTATTTGCTTTTATGTTTATATTCGTTTACTGATTATTAACACATGAGAAAATCTATTTTATTAACAGCCATGTTGCTGCTGATGTTGCTATCGGCATTGATGGCTCAACCCACCATAAAAATAACTAAGTCAGAGATTCCTGCATGGTTAAAGCCAATTTCTCAAAAACCTCAGCAAATTAATCTGGATGAGATCAGTCTAGGCTATTATTTTGAGCTTATAGAGAATCAATATCATCTAGGAAACCAAACTCATTATGCCAATTCAATAAAAGTTCTAAGCGATGATTCAGGGGCTGAAAACGCTGGTCAGGTGAGCATAGATTTTGATCCGCTATTTCAACGTGTTGTTATCCATCGGTTACAAGTAGAAAGGGACGGAAAGATTCAGGACCGATTGGATTTATCAAAATTCAAGACTGTTGCTGTTGAGACGGATCTATCCCGATTAATCTATAATGGTCAATATTCTTCATTCACCGTTTTAGATGATTTAAGAAAAGGGGATAAGATTATATTTTCCTATTCGATCATTGGATTTAATCCTGTGTTTGAAGGGAAGTTTTCAAATCTTTACTATTTAGAAGGATCTGAACCCAATGGGCTAGTGCATTTAGTATATGTTGTTCCAAATGGAAGAAAACTGAATATCAAGGCGCACAATGGGGCAAAGACGAATAAGCATCTTGTGAAAGATGGAATGGACTATTTATATTGGGAGGAGCCCACACAAGGTTCATCAACCTCGGATGAATATTATATTCCTTATTGGTATGATAAAACGGCATATATTCAAGCATCTGAATTTTCTTCTTGGCGACAGGTTGCAGATTGGGCGAAACGGGTTAATCCCATTTCTGAGGTTAAGGCTGGAAGTGCCTTGGATAATCAAATTCAGCAATTTTGGGCTGAATCGAAGCAGGATACTACAGCGTATTTTGAAAAATGTCTGAATTTTGTGCAGAATTCAATCCGTTATATGGGGATTGAGATGGGTGAAAATTCCCATCGTGCACATGCGCCTGAGAAAGTGTTTAATCAACGTTATGGCGACTGTAAAGATAAGTCGCTGCTTTTGGCCTCCATGTTGGCAAGAAAGGGGATAAAATCATCGTTGATCCTTGCCAATACTTATCAAGATAAGGAGTTGGATAAATCCCTGCCAAGCCCATATTCCTTTAACCATATGGTAATCGCTGCGGTAATCGAGGGTAAGTTGAAAGCTGTTGATCCAACCATATCGAATCAAGGATCTGATGTAATGGACCGTTATTTTCCGTATTATGGAAAAGTTCTATTCCTAGAAAATGGTTCAAAATTAAGTGAAGTAACAAAACCCGTATCGACTAAAGGATATTTTGTAACTGTTGAAGATGTTTTCCAATTATTACCGGAAGGAAAAGCGAACTTAAAGGTCACTACCACATATTTTGACCAGGAGGCCGATCGCATGAGAACTTATTTTAAAGAAACGGCAAAGAATCAGATTCAAAATGAGTATGAAGACTATTATAAACAACTATATAAGAAGGCAAAGCACTTAACTCCCATATCATTCACGGATGATTTGAAAAACAATATTTTCATCATTAAGGAAGAATATGTACTTGATCAATATGTTGTTGATGAAGAAAGGCGTGGTGCACCAGCTTATATGAAATTTATATATGATCGAATTCCAGCAGTAGAGGAGGATAGAATTTCGCCTATCTCAGTCGAATATCCATTAAACATCAATTACATTGTAAAAATCATCAATAGAGATAAACAAAATATTGGCTCTTTAGAACAAAATGAGGATGTCATTGAACGAGACTCTTATTGGTATTCAAGAAATTTAAAAACATCAAAAGATACATTAATTATTTCTACGACTTTTCGTTTTAATGATTCATTTATTCCTGCAGAACAAGTGCAGGATTATATTACCGATTATAAGAAAATAAGCGCTGCATTGAATTTTTATCCCTATTTAAATGATGAAGATCAAATAGAGTTGCAGAATTTTAATATCAATGAAATGGAATTAAGTCCTTTCGCCGTATTAGCATTTATAGTCTTTGCTGGATTATTCAGTTGGATCTTATTTAAACATTATATCAAATCTAGACCGAGCAATTTAATAAGTGTTGAACCTGCGAGACCTTATAGTGATATTTCTGGTATTTTATGGATTTTGGGGATTGGTCTTTCCCTTGGTAACCTTATGATTTTTGGTGTTTTTTTTACAAGTGAATCTCCTTTAAATGCGAAACAATGGCAAATAATCGATGGTTTTAGCAATGATAAAGCACATAGCATTCTTTATTTTATGTACCTAAGTTGGTGGTTGTTGATTTCCGTATTTTCTTGTGTTTCAACTTTGTTTTTGACGATTCTATTTTGGAAATGTCGTGATATATTCCCTCAAACTTATGTGATTATTCAAGGTATCTCCATTATAACCATTTTATTTACAAACTTTTTTCTTTATTTGTTAAACTCATCGGAATTTAGCATTTCTACAAATTTAGCGGCAAGAGATCTTTGGACAATCTTTATCGGCATACTATGGTGTATCTATCTGTATAAATCAGATCGTGTAAAACGGACCTTTGTTGTTCCATACCATTATGAAGCTATTGCTGAAGAAGAAGAAGAAGAAGAAGAAAATCTAATTGAAGAAGATGATGGTCGTAATGAAAATAAAGATGATAGCCTAGATAAACCTGAGGGATTCAAACCAATCTCTGATGGAAACGGCAATTAAGCCAATCAATTAATAGGATAAACAAAAAGAAAAGGAAAGGTATCACCCTTTCCTTTTTCTAATGTCTTATGTCTAATGTCTTTTGTCTTTTGTCTTATGTCTAATGTCTAATGTCTCCTTAAAGATTACTCTCTTTTTTAATTTTTCTTCTTGTTGTGACCGGCTTCGCAAGCTGCTTAGCCTCATACTGTCTTTCGAGATATTTGATGATCTCGCCTGCAATATCCTTTCCGGTAGCTTGTTCGATACCTTCCAGGCCTGGGGATGAGTTTACTTCCAAGATAAGTGGTCCTCTCGCAGAAGGAAGAAGGTCAACACCGGCAACGGTTAATCCCATAGCACGGGCTGCGGCAATTGCTGTTTCTTTCTCTTTGCGGGTAAGCTTAACGACTTCAGCAGTACCTCCGCGGTGTAAGTTTGATCTAAACTCGCCTTCTTTAGCTGTTCTTTTCATTGCTCCAACCACCTTTCCGTCCACAACAAATGCACGGATATCAGTTCCTTTAGCTTCTTTGATATATTCTTGGATCAGAATATTATTTCCCAACCCGTAAAAAGCTTCGATAACTGAAGATGCAGCTTTCTTTGTTTCAGCTAATACAACACCAATACCTTGGGTTCCCTCCAATAGTTTAATTACCAAAGGAGCTCCACCAACCATATTGATTAAATCGTCCACATTGGAGGCTGTCCTGGCAAAACCTGTAATTGGAAGTCCAAGACCAGCACCAGAAAGGATCTGCATACACCTCAGTTTATCCCTTGAGCGAGTGATCGCTTGGGAAGGATTGGCAGAGAGTACGTCCATTACTTCAAACTGGCGAACGATTGCCGAACCATAAAAAGTCACTGAAGAACCAATTCGAGGGATGATTGCATCAACACCGGCGATATCTTCACCTTTATAATGTATGGAGGGTTTGCCTTGCTGTATGCCAACATAGCATCGGATATGGTCGATGACCTCACATTCGTGACCTCTACTAATGGCAGCTTCTACCAATCTACGGGTAGAATATAATGACTTATTCGTCGATAGTACGGCTATTTTCACAATATTTTATTTGTTAAACAGATAACGATGTTATGTGTTTTATATGATGTTATTTGCTAAGTTTTTTTTAGATACATCTACCAAGAATTTCCCCGTAATAAAGTTACGTCCTAATAGCATTGGATATGACATGGACGAACGATTTCTAAAAGATAACTTGATGTCATACAGTTCGTTAAACATACGGATTTTTGTTAGAAAGATATAACGAATTTCCGACTGGCCGAAAGAACTCTTGACCGTTCTTTCCCTATGTACTGGAAAGGTCAGCTTCAATGTTTTGTCATTATCTTCTTCTGGTCTGATGTAAGCGGTAATATAGAGGTGCCCAGCTTTCTTGACCACTTGCATATCTTCACAGTGTAAAACAGATGTTTCAGCCCCTGTGTCGATCTTTGCATGTATATTGTAAAGTCCGAGTTCAGGCAGGTCGATGACCTCTGTTCTTCCTATGGTTTTTTTACCTTTCACCTTCAATTTATTCGTATATAAATTCTCCAAATGGTGAACGGATAGTCACTTGTTTTTTATCAGCTGTTTCCACACGACCGATGATCTGTGCCGGAATGCCAAATGACTCTGAAATTTTAATGATATCTGCAGCGATTTCTTCCGGGACATAAAGTTCCATACGGTGACCCATATTGAATACTTTATACATTTCCTGCCAATCCGTATTGGATTCCTTTTGGATTAATTCAAATAGGGGTGGAATCGGAAATAGATTGTCTTTTATAATATGGACATCATCCACAAAGTGAAGAACTTTCGTTTGGGCACCGCCAGAACAATGAACCATGCCATCGATTTGGCTACGGTATTTGTCTAATATTTGTTTGATCACAGGAGCATAAGTACGAGTAGGAGAAAGCACCAGTTTACCTGCTGTAACTTCTTCGCCTGTTTCTGTTTTAATTTTGTCCGTGAGTGCTTTGCCACCTGCAAAAACTAATTCATAGGGAACAGCGGGATCAAAGCTTTCAGGATATTTTTCTGCGATATATTTGCTGAATACATCATGACGGGCAGAGGTAAGTCCATTAGACCCCATGCCACCATTGTATTCTTTTTCGTAGGTTGCTTTTCCGTATGACGCAAGACCGACAATAACATTCCCGCCTTTAATCTTATGATTTGATATAACGTCCTCACGTTTCATTCTGCAGGTAACTGTACTGTCGACGATGATTGTTCTAACCAAGTCGCCCACATCTGCAGTTTCACCACCTGTTGAATAAATACCAATTCCCATACCTCTAAGTTCTGCTAAAATATCTTCCGTTCCGTTGATTATTTCAGCGATGACCTCACCAGGAATATTGTTTTTGTTTCTTCCGATGGTCGATGAAAGAATTATATTGTCAATAGCACCAACACACAATAAATCATCCAGATTCATGATAATTGCATCCTGAGCAATACCACGCCAAACAGAAGCATCGCCTGTTTCTTTCCAATAAACGTAGGCTAAAGAAGACTTCGTACCAGCACCATCAGCATGCATGATGTTGCAATATTGCTCATCGCCTGCCAAAATATCTGGAACTATCTTACAGAATGCTTTTGGGAATAAACCCTTATCAATGTTTTTGATTGCGTTGTGTACATCCTCTTTCCCTGCGGATACACCTCGTTGGTTATATTTTAAATCTGACATCTTGCTGCAAAAATAAGCAAACCTGTTGACTATTGCGAAAGTTTTTCATGTGGAAATATTGGGATAGAAGAAATTGAATTAGAATCTTTTAATCCGATATTCCTGTTGGATCGAAGTTGTTCTCTTTTATCTTGATGAGCTTGTTAAATACATCTTTCAGGTTCTTGTCGGTATCCTTGTATTCCTTTAAGAATTTTTCATTTTCCTTATCTGTTGCGATGATGTTGAAAAGTTTATCATCCATATAGTAATACCTGACCTCTCCAGCTTTCTTTGTTTTGTCCATATCAAATTTTGGGTCAATGATATGCGTATTATAATCAAAGCGCTCTTCAAATACAAAGGAAAGTTTACCATCTTTTAAATAAATATCTTGAAAGGTGTAGCCACTCTCGCCATAATGTCTGGCTTTGATAAGCTCAAGTACATTGTTTTTTGTGTAATACTTGGCAATTCCACCTTCCGTTGATTCATGTATTTCTGCAGAATCAATGCGATCCCAATCCTTTATGGAATTAATTCTATTGAAATTCTCCCTAACAATCAAGGTAGAATCTGTTTGAATGTTTGTGCTGCTGTCTTTCGGAGGTTCAGTGAGCGTGCTGTCTGTGTTAGGATTCTCAGTCTGCTTATTTTTATTTTCTTGACAAGATGATAAACTTATAATACATCCCAGCGTGATCAATGTTAGTAGTCTCATAGTGTATGATTTAATTTAAAATATTGTGCAAAAACAATTCCAAGGATTTTTTTGAGGATTAGCAACAAAAAAAGCCCTCAGGTTAAAACCTGAGGGCCCATGATATCTTATTTGATATTGCTTAGTGTTTGAAGTGTCTAACACCAGTTGTTACCATGGCAACACCTTTTTCATTGGCCATATCGATAGATAGTTGATCTTTAATCGATCCACCTGGTTGAAGGACTGCAACTACTCCAGCATTTCCTGCAATTTCTACACAGTCAGGGAAAGGGAAAAATGCATCAGAAGCCATCACGCTACCTTTGATGTCAAAACCAAATGACTGTGCCTTTTCGATCGCTTGTTTTAAAGCGTCCACGCGTGAGGTCTGTCCCACACCTGAAGCGATCAATGTACCGTCTTTAGCAAAAACAATAGTATTTGATTTCGTATGTTTAACAATTTTATTCGCAAAGTATAAGTCTTCCAATTGTTGCGCAGTAGGTTTAACTTCAGTAACTGAAGTCATTTGTTCAGGACCTTCTACAGTATGGTCTTTGTCTTGAAGGATAACACCATTCAACAAAGTTTTGAATTGTTGAGCTGGTAGTTGAACCTCTTTACGGCGAAGGATAATACGGTTTTTCTTTGCTGTCAAAATTTGTAAAGCCTCTTCTGTATATGAAGGAGCGATTAATACTTCAAAGAATAGGTTGTTAATTTCCTCAGCAGTTGCTTTGTCAACTTCGCCATTGGTAATTAACACACCGCCGAATGCAGACACAGGGTCGCATGCTAGTGCTGCTTCCCACGCTGCTTTAATAGTTGGGCGGGATGCCACACCACAGGCATTCGTATGTTTTAAGATGGCAAAAGTAGGCTCGCTAAATTCGTCAATTATTGCAACGGCAGCATCTACGTCCACCAAGTTGTTATATGATAATTCTTTACCATTCAATTTATCAAACATGGCATCTAAATTTCCGAAGAAAATACCTTTTTGATGCGGATTTTCTCCATAACGCAACACTTGAGCATTTTGTTCAGACTGCTTGAATACTTCAATTGGATCTTCTTGGTTGAAATAATTAAAGATCGCAGTATCATAGTGCGAAGATGTGTTGAATGCGCGTTTTGCGAATGATTTACGTTGTTCAAGGGAAGTAGAACCTTCTTGTGCAGCAAGGATTTCTTCAAGTTCAGTGTAGTCATTCTTTGAAGAGATGATAACAACATCGTTAAAGTTCTTTGCAGCAGCACGGATTAAAGAAATACCACCGATATCGATTTTCTCGATGATGTCTTGTTCTGGAGCACCAGAAGCAACAGTTTCTTCAAAAGGGTAAAGGTCTACGATTACTAAATCGATCTCTGGGATGTTGTATTCCTCAATTTGTTTTTTATCTTCTGCCAACGGACGGCGAGACAAGATTCCTCCAAATACATTCGGGTGTAATGTTTTAACACGGCCACCTAAAATAGAAGGATAACCAGTTAAATCTTCAACACGTTCAACAGGGATGTCTAAGTCACGGATGAAGGACTCAGTTCCACCAGTGGAATAAAAAGTAACTCCGTATTTGTTTAGTAGTTGAATTAGAGGTGCAAGGTTGTCTTTGTAGTAAACTGAAACCAATGCATTTTTAATCTTAACAGGATGATTCATTGCGTTTTATTTGGAGCCGCAAAGATAATTATTTAAAATATATTTTTCCTGAATTTTGTTAGATTATTAATGTTCAATGCTTTAGCAGCTTTTTGTTTTTATTAGTATATTGGATAACCTAATTGATAAACATACTAATCATGAGAAAATCCATTCTTCATTTGATTGCTTTTGCATTGAGCATCAGCACGGTCTCGGTATCGGCACAAGAAAATATCGGCAAACAATTGCCAAAAGTGTATTCTCCGGAAGTTTCGGCCGATAATACGGTTACTTTCCGTTTAATAGCTCCAGAAGCCAAAAAAGTTGCTGTGACAGGAAATTGGATGCAACAAACGAGTGCTGCAGCGCCTCAGGCCGAAATGGTAAAAGATGAAAATGGAGTTTGGTCTATTAAACAGAACAATCTTGGTTCGGATTTATTCCTTTATAATTTTATGGTAGATGGTGTTAGGATCAATGATCCTTTAAATGTTTACCAGATTAGGGATGTAAGTAATGTTTTCAATTATTTTATCACAAATGGTGATCCCGCTGAATATTATAAAACTAAAGCAGTACCCCATGGATCTGTAAATAAACAGTGGTATCCATCATCATTGAATAAGGCAGAGCGTAGATTGACAGTTTATACCCCGCCGGGTTATGAATCCTCAAAAGAAAAGTATCCTGTTTTGTATTTATTGCACGGAATGGGAGGTGATGAAGATGCATGGCCAACATTAGGAAGGGTGTCGCAGATCATGGATAACTTGATTGCCGCTGGTAAAGCGAAACCAATGATCGTTGTCATGCCTAATGGCCATACTAGTAATTCAGCCACTCCCGGAAATTCGGAAAAAGGAGAATACCCAATAGAATTCGCAACACCCGACGTTGGTTCTGGCGATATGGAATCAACTTTTGATGAGATCATTAAATATGTGGAAAAAAACTACCGCGTAAAAAAAGAAAAGAAGAGCCGTGCCATTGCCGGACTTTCCATGGGCGGAATGCACACTTTGTTTATCTCAAGCTATTATCCTAATACATTCGATTATGTTGGCTTGTTTTCAGCAGCATTTAGGATTAATGATAAAGTTAAGCGTGAAGTGTATGATAATTTTGATCAGAACCTATTAAAACAAAAAGAAAATGGATTGAAGCTTTATTGGATAGGTATGGGTAAAACTGATTTTCTTTATCAAACAGGAGCTGACTTCCGTAAAAAGCTTGATCAAGTTGGTCTGAAATATACCTATGTTGAATCAGAGGG
>JBEBTR010000055.1:0-19287 GCA_040393725.1 Sphingobacterium endophyticum
GATGCAGTAGCTTTCAGGAGCATTAAGATTAAAGAACTTTAAAAAGAAATAGGCCCTGATCGGGCCTATTTCTTTTTATAATTGAGATTTGAATTATAACTGAGATTTGAATGCTTTGATTTGATTTTGGAAGTTTGCAAATTCTGAAGCCTGCTGATTGATGAAACTATTATCTTCCAATCGACCGACAACCTCGTTCATTTCTGCTTCTGATTCGTAGACCATCAAACGGAAAGGATTATGGTAATCCTTGCTTCTTGAATTATAAATTTCATCGCAGATCCATTTCTTGGTTGCCAAGGCTTCCTCGAACAGTTCACTCCAAAATGATCCGTCCCATTTTGAGGCATCCGTTTCGGTAATTTCTTGCAAGGAAGCAAGCGCATGCTTCAATTTGTCCTGAATGTAATTATTGCTCAACTGATGGTAGTTGCTATGCATTTCGTCCCAGGAATTGATTTTCTTATCCTTCAGATCTTGCAATAGCGTATCTAACTTGCTAACGGGAACCAATTGAGAACCCACATTTTCAAATTCTTCGCGCTGAAGGCCATCTGCAATTATTTGATTGATCGAATCCGAGAATGTTTCCGGGTTGATATGCTCAAGCACTTGGCAGACTGCATAATAGCGAACTAATTTTTTAAAGAGATGAAATGATTCCTTAGGCTTTAACAGAACTACTTTCCTTTTGGAAAATTCCGCATTATCCAAGAATATCTCTTCATTGGCTTTATCTGTATTATTTAACCAATCTAATGCAGAGGATGTATCTAATGATTTAGCCACTGCCTTTTTGATTTCCTCAATTCCTGTAAAGATTTCATTGACCGTATCAGGAGCTAGGATATCATATTCAAAATATTGGTTTTTAAACGAACGCTTGTCCCTACTGATGAATTTATTGGTATTGCGCATTAAGGCGTACATATTGTACATAAACCAATATCCAGGGACGATGATCAATCGGTCGTGAGTCACATCGTTGCTGACTAATGAGAAAGGAAATTTGATATCCAATTCATGTAAGAAATCGCCTTTAACAATGAGCGTATAGGAAGCAAATCTGGAGTTATGCTTTAAGCTGACGCATAGACCCGGCCAGAAACCACGTCCAGCGATGATTTCACCATCAGCACCCCTTGAATTATGGTTTGACCCTACAGTTGCACCAGCTGCCATATTACTCTGCCCCTTAATTAATGCAGCACATAAAAACGAGTTGTTATGGTGTTGCTCATGGGCAGGGAAAATAAGCGAATTAAGGACCTCACAGCAAGAGATGGTGGAATTATCCCCTAAGAAGGAGTTGATCAATCTGGCGCCGTATTTAAGCTGTGAATATGAAGACAGGATAAACCTGACTGCCTTCACTCCGTAAAATACACGACAGCCGTAACCGATGATCCCGTTAACCAATTCGCAGCCCTCTCCGATTTGGGTATAAGCTTCCGAAGTGGAATTAATGGTTACATTCTTTAATTTACTTACCCCTTTGATATAAGCATCTGAACCGATCTTTACATTTTTGAAGGTATGCGAGTTTTTGATGACGGTACGGTCTCCAATTTCGCTATAGTATCCACGAATATCGTCGAAGCGATCATTGGTGATATCAAAGAATCGCTGCTGCAATTCCTTATCTTGACGGTTACGGGTCCACAAGTAGACATCGGCAGCCTGCATTCCATCAAATGGCAATACCGAACGACCTCCATTTTCATTACATAATTCTAAGAAGATCCTGCTTTTCTCTTGGTCGCCATCCTTCAGAATTCCATTTCCAAATTTGGCATTGGAACTGGTTTCCATTTCATTGACATTGAGCAAAATGACTTCATTCCCTACAATAAAATGAGCCATATAACGGACCTGGTGTAATGCGACGCAATCCCCGAGGTCAGAAGAAATAATCTGAGAATTATAGATTCCGACAGGTAGGCGTATATCGCGGTATTCCAGATATACCTCTTCCATATCGCCAATCCTTACGAGACCAAAGAATTTGGAGCGTTTGATTTGTTTTGGCAGGAATTTATCGGTTACCAAGACATCGTTCCAATCGGTAGATTCGTTATGGTTTAATTCCAATATACGAATCTCTTCTTCGGTAAGGTTTCTATAGTTCTTGTTGGACTTATTCTGTTGAAAACGAAGGTAGTATTCGTCTTTTCCTTCAGGAAGGTATTCGGCGGGTATGAAATCATACCCGATCCGATTTAATGGTATCTTTATTATATATCCCATTTGTTTTTATTCCACAGTTACTGATTTAGCTAAGTTCCTTGGTTTGTCAACATCTAAACCACGGTACACTCCGATGTAATAAGAAAGTAGCTGCAAAGGCACTACGGTCAACAATGGAGCAACAACTTCATCAGCCTCTGGAACAACCATCACGTCGTTTGAAATGGTCGGTGTTACGCCATCTCCTTCTGTCATTACGGAGATTACCATACCCTTTCTAGCTTTGATTTCTTGGATATTACTTACAATTTTTTCATGGTAGGCATCTTTACTTGCGATAAATACCACAGGCAATTCTTCGTCTACCAATGCGATAGGTCCATGCTTCATTTCTGCGGCTGGGTAACCTTCGGCATGGATATAGGATATTTCCTTTAATTTTAACGCACCTTCCAAAGCCGTAGGGAAATTATAACCACGACCTAGGTAAAGCACATCCCTTGCGTCTTTATATTTATAGGCAATAGCCTTAATATTATCCACTTCATTATCCAAAACCCACTGTACCTTTTCAGGGATAGCGTTTAATTCTTGGCAAAGTTCATCAAAACGTTCATCCGAGATTGTCCCTTTCGCTTTAGCGAGTTTCAAAGCGAACAGCATCAAGACAGCTAATTGGGCGGTATAAGCTTTCGTACTAGCAACGCCTATTTCAGGACCAGCATGGGTATAACAGCCGGCATGGGAAATCCTAGCAATGGAAGAACCCACTACGTTTACAATACCGAAAATAGTCGCACCTTGCTCCTTAGCACGCTCCAAAGCCACCAAGGTATCCGCGGTTTCCCCACTTTGGGAGATGGCTATAATTACATCGTCCGACGAAATTACTGGATTTCTATATCTAAATTCAGAGGCATATTCAACCTCTACATTGACGCGGCATAATTCTTCAATGACGTATTCGGCCACTAGTCCAGCATGCCAACTTGTTCCACAGGCAACGATAATAATCCTTCTTGCATTTGCCAGTTTATCCTGAATAGCATCCACACCACTTAAAATAATACGGTGTTCATTTAATACCAGACGACCTCTTAAAGAGTCTGCAATGGTTGTTGGCTGCTCAAATATTTCCTTAAGCATAAAATGGTCATAACCACCTTTTTCAATAGCTGCCAATTCCAGGTCAAGCTTTTGAACATAAGGAGTAATAATTTCATTACCTAAGTTTTTAAGGATAAGTTCATCAGGTTTAACGATTGCCAGTTCATAATCGTTGATATACACAACCTCCTTGGTATAAGCTAACATTGGAGATGCATCAGAACCCAAGAAGTGTTCATTTTTTCCGATACCAATAACCAAAGGACTACCTTTACGCGCAGCGATAATGGTATCAGGTTGGTTAGCATCGATTAATAATATGACATAGGCGCCGGTTACCCTCTTCAGGGCAATACGAATTGCTTCTTCCAGGCTACATTCGTTTTGAGCTTGTATATCTTCGATAAAGTTCAGAAGGACTTCAGAATCAGTATCGGACTTAAACTCGTAACCGTCTTTGATAAGTTCATTTTTTAGTTGTGCATAATTCTCAATGATCCCATTGTGAATCATGGCTAATTTTCCAGACCTGGAAACATGGGGGTGAGCATTTCGGTCGGAAGGTTCTCCGTGGGTCGCCCAGCGAGTATGACCAATTCCGGTAGTGCCAGCGGTGGATTGATCGCCTACGAACTCTTCAAGAGCTGCAACTTTACCTGCTTTTTTATAGACCTTTAGGGAGTCTCCTTGTTGAAGTGCGATTCCTGCACTGTCATAACCTCTATATTCTAATTTTTTCAAGCCATCAATCACTATGGGATAAGCTTGACGTCTTCCGGTATAACCGACAATTCCACACATACTGTTTCTCGTTTAATTTAAGTGTTAATATTTTTAATAAATATATAAAATTTATCAATGCAATCGTTTGCGCGCACTGAAAAACAAAAACCGAACCAATTTGGTCCGGTTTCGTATTTTATATGTTTATTCTAGTTCAAACTTATATCCAACTCCCTTTACCGTAGTGACATAACTTTCGCCTATTTTTTCTCTGAGCTTTCGAATATGTACATCGATTGTCCTATTGGTGACAACAACTGAATCTTCCCATATAGCTTTGAGGATTTGTTCTCGGGTGAATACCTTATTTGGTTTGGATGCCAAAAGATAAAGTAATTCAAACTCTTTCTTAGCAAGTACAAACTTCTCATCACCCCTGTACACTAAAAAGGAATCCCTATCGATAATTAAGTCGGCGATCTCTAGTTTATCAGACACTTGATCGTCAATAACTTCTGTTGTATTTCTTCTTAGGATCGCATTAATACGGCTCATTAATGCTCTTGGTTTGATAGGTTTGGCAATATAATCATCTGCCCCAACATGGAAACCTGCAATTTCAGAATACTCCTCGCTTCTTGCAGTTAAGAAAACCATGAAGACCTGTTTAAATTCCGGCATCGAGCGCATCAAACGACAAGCTTCAATTCCGTCCATCTCAGGCATCATAACATCAAGGATAATTAAATCTGGGAAAACCTCTTTGGCAACTTTAATAGCTTCCTTACCGTTAGAAGCTGTATATACTTGGTACCCTTCTTTGGTTAAATTATAAGAAATGAGTTCGACGATATCCGACTCATCATCAACCACAAGAATCTTTTGATTATTGGCCATAAACGCTGTTTTTTTGCTAAGGTATATACTTAATTATAAAATAAAGTTACCTAAAAGTTATGAAATTGTTAAGCCTTAAAATAGGCTTAACAATGCATTCTTATTTTTTTAAGGTTTTCGTTAAGAAATCTTCTAATTGCTTACCTCTTAAATTCTTAGCAATGATTACACCTTGTTCATCCAAAACATAGGATGCCGGTATTCCTTTAATAGAATAATCAATAATCAATGGAGAGCTCCATGCTTGAAGGTCTGAAATATTCGTCCAGGTTAATTTATCATCTTGAATCGCACGCATCCATGAACCTGGGTTATTGTCTAACGACACCCCTAAAACTGTGAAATTGTCGTCTTTAAAAGTATTGAATTGTTTGACAATATTTGGGTTTTCCTCCCGACAAGGCATACACCAAGATGCCCAGAAATCAACTAAAACAACTTTACCTTTAAAATCAGATAGTTTAACAGTTTTATTATCCGGCGTGTAGGCCTGAATCTCAGGGGCTTTTTGGCCAACAGCTAATTTCCTAAGCTTATCGACTTCAGCCTTGAATTCAGAAACATAACGATTATTCGGAAATTCATCTTTGATTTGGTCAGCATAGGCGATTAATTCAGCCTCCGCCATTTCAGGATCAAGCGTACTCATGACATAGAATCCTGAAAGATCTTTATTCTGGTTTGCGAATTCTACAGCTTTTGAAATATAATTCTTGAAAAATGGCTCAAATTTCATGAGCATTTCAGAACGTAAATTCTGGATTCCATTGGCATCCATTTCCGCAGTTGAAGCAGAAAATGATTGTTGGAGAGAATCTCTTACAAAATCAATCCTTGATTTTTGAGCGGCAAAGTCTTTCAATTTCTGAGAAAGATCAGACCCTTTAACTTCATATTGATCAGGCTGTTGTAGATTGATATTAAACTCCATTTCCTTGCCAGGTTCCAAGATAACAGGAAACCTGTTTTTGCCAACCTCAATGGTCAATAACCTTTCTTGAGTTGCTGGTCTTTCAAATTTAAATCGATTGCCATCTGCAATAAACGTAGAGTCCAATTTTCGGTCACCCTCATAAAAACTTACGACTTTCACATTTCCTGGATTCTCAACCACACCTTTCACCTGAATCGTTTCTTCATTGGAACATGAAGAAAACGCGAAAGCCATCAACCCTACTAATCCAATATGTACAGCAAACTTTTTCATTCCTTTATTTTATATATTCTCTTGATTTAGCAATTGCTCGTTCTAATCCTGAAGCATCTTTTCCACCAGCGGTCGCAAAGAACGGCTGACCACCGCCTCCACCTTGTATTTCCTTCGCTAAGTCTCTCACGATGTTTCCAGCATGTAATCCTTTCTCTTTTGCAAGTTCATCAGAGATCATAACCGTAATACTTGGTTTTCCATCAACAACTGCTCCTAATACAGCGTACAAGTTATTGATTGCTCCTTTTAAAGTATAAGCTAAAGTCTTAACCGCATCGACATTCGGAAGGTCGACTATCGTCGCTACATAGTTGATATCACCAACTTTTTCCAATTTCTTCTCGATATCGTCTTTCAAACCTTGGGATTTCTCTCGGATATAATTCTCAATTTCCTTTTTCAAGGCATTGTTTTCATCGATAACTTTTGTTACAGCGGAAACAAAGTCTTTTGGATTGTTCAAAAGCTCTTTAACATTATCGAACAGCTCAAAATGCTCGCGGATAACTTGTTCAGAACGAGTTCCCGTAATCGCTTCGATACGTCTTACCCCAGCAGCAACAGCTGATTCTGACAAGATCTTAAAGAATCCTATCTGTCCGGTAGCCGCTACGTGAGTACCACCACATAATTCCTTAGAATAAGCATCATCGAAGGTAATTACACGAACATGGTCACCATATTTCTCACCAAACAGTGCTGTAACTCCTGAATCAATCGCTTTTTGGAAAGGAACGTTTCGTTCTTCCTTCAAAGGGATATCCTGACGGATCTTTGCGTTTACAATATCTTCGATCTGTTTGATTTCTTCGTAAGTCAATTTTGAAAAATGAGAGAAGTCAAAGCGCAATACATCCGGAGACACCAATGATCCTTTTTGATTCACATGCTCACCTAAAACTTGTTTCAAAGCGGCATGTAATAAGTGTGTCGCAGAGTGGTTCGCTTCGGTATCTTTTCTTTTCTTCACATCCACAACCGCTTCAAAATCTCCTTCAAGAACATTTGGAAGTTGGTTGATATAATGGATGAAAAGTCCATTTTCTTTTTTAGTATCTAGGATACTGATTTTTTCATTGGTTTCCAGTGAGCGTATATATCCTTTATCCCCTACCTGGCCACCACCTTCAGCATAGAAAGGGGTTTCTGAAAGTACCAATTGATATTGGTCTTTTCCCTTGCTGGAGACTTTTCTATATTTTAGAATTTCAGTATTCGATGTTAATGTATCGTAACCCACAAAAGCACTTTCCTGGTCTTCATTAACCAACACCCAGTCCCCTGTATCAATCGCTGTTGCAGCTCTTGATCTTTCTTTCTGTGCCAATAATGCTTGTTGAAAGCCATGCATATCAACAGTCATTCCTTTTTCTCTCGCAAGAAGTTCGGTCAAGTCGATCGGGAATCCGAAGGTATCGAACAATTCGAAAGCGAAATCACCATCGATAACATCGGTATCGGATGAATAAGATTCAAAACGTTGTATACCTTGAGTAAGGGTCCTTAGGAAGGAAACTTCCTCTTCTAAGATCACTTTCTCCACAAAGTCTTGTTGTTGGTATAATTCATCGAATACCCCTTTGAACTGTTCAGCCAAGACAGGAACTAATTCGTGGATAAAAGGAGCTTTAAAATGAAGGAAGGTATATGCATATCTTACCGCTCTTCTTAAAATTCGGCGGATTACATAGCCAGCTTTATTATTTGACGGCAACTGTCCATCAGCGATAGCGAAACTAACTGCCCTGATATGGTCAGAAAGCACACGCATGGCGATATCGGTTTTTTCATCCGCCCCATAGGCAATGCCTGATTTTTGTGCGATAAATTGGATAAGGGGTTGGAAAACGTCCGTGTCATAATTAGATGATTTTCCCTGGATTGCACGAACTAGGCGTTCGAAGCCCATTCCAGTATCCACATGTTTGGCAGGAAGAGAAACCAGGCTGCCATCTTTCAATCTATTGAACTGCATAAATACGAGGTTCCAGATTTCGATCACCTGCGGGTCGTCCATATTCACTAGATCCTGACCTTTTACTTCAGCACGTTCCGCATCAGAGCGCATATCGTAATGAATTTCAGAACAAGGACCACAAGGACCAGTATCCCCCATTTCCCAGAAGTTGTCCTTTTTATTACCTAAAAGGATACGATCTTCAGGAATCAATGCTTTCCAAAGATTGAATGCTTCTTCATCATTAAGAAGGCCTTCGGTAGCATCCCCTTCAAAGATGGTGACATAAAGACGGTCTTTATCTAATTTGAGGACTTCGGTCAATAACTCCCAAGCCCATTCAATAGCTTCTTTTTTAAAATAGTCACCAAAGGACCAGTTGCCCAACATTTCGAACAAGGTATGGTGATATGTATCGATACCGACCTCTTCCAGGTCATTATGTTTACCAGAAACACGAAGGCAACGCTGGGTATCAGCAACTCGAGGGAATTTGGCGACTGCTTCACCTAAAAACAATTCCTTGAACTGGTTCATACCTGCATTGGTAAACATCAATGTAGGGTCGTTTTTCACTACTACGGGTGCAGATGGAACAATTTGATGTCCTTTACTTTTGAAAAAATCTAAAAAGGCTTGACGTATATCTCTACTAGTCATTTAATTCGTGTCTAATTTTAGCTGCAAACTTACTCAAATTTGATGAGTAAACTCGCCAATCAAGCCAATTTTTATTAATATGACGCATATTTTTACTAAATTTATCTCAGTAAAAACATACACTCAAAATAATTCAAAAAGATGACAATTATTGTCCCTACTGATTTTTCTGAAAATGCAAGGTTTGCAGCTAATTATGCCTGCGAATTAGCTGAATCCAAAGGTCATAACATTCATTTATTGCATTGCTACACCTCAAGTTCAATCGGTGAGAACGAAGGCGAAGGAACAGATAACCCGACACTTTTGGCGGATCAGAAGATACAAGAATTGCAAACACAATTACTAAAATCACATCCAAGCCTTCATATCAGCATCGAATGTTCTAGAAGCTTGATTATTGACAAGCTCACGGAACTGTCGCAATCGGGCAAATATGCATTGATTGTCATGGGAGCCTCTGGTGCTAGCAAATCACAACCTCTGTATTATGGCAGTACTACGGTTGCTGTAGCATCAAAATCTGAGGTTCCAGTTATTGTTATACCGAATCAATCATTTCCATTTAAAATTGATCATGTAGCCTTGTTAACGAACTTCAAATCGGAAGAATTGGATACCTTAAAGGAATTCCAGGAGATAATTGCCGTCCCGAATGACCTCACTTTAATTCACGTTTATAAAGAGAACCAAAAATCCGAAAATGTAAAAGAAGATCTGGATTCCTGGGCCTATAATATCCGTGAAATGGGATCCATCAACCAAGTGAGTACCATTACAGAGGCTATAAATAAAGAAGATGTTGATCTGGATTCAGTTCCAGAGGTTGTTGCCAAAGTGATTGCGGAAGCCAATCCACAGATTGTATTGATTACACCGAGTAGAAAGACATTTTTTGAAAGGTTGTTTAGAAGCTCAGTTTCTAAGGAAATTGCCTTGGAACTTAGCAAACCTGCTTTTTTTGACAAAATATAAATTATACGATACCCATGAGCAAACTACTAATTCCTATAGATTTTTCTGAGAACTCTGATAATGCGATTCACTATGCATGTCAGGTTGCACAAGAGAGTGGTCAAGAGATCGATCTAATTCACGTTTTCTCCTCACATTCCAATACTTATGCGAATGTAAAAGGGGAAACCCCACTCAATGACCCAAGGGTCCCAGAGGCGAAACAGAGTATGGTAGATACCATTGCTCAAGTACAGCAGGAATTTCCTTCTGTCAAAGTGAACAGCATCTTTAAAGAAGGTAATTTATATGATGAGATTAAAGCAGTGACAAATGCTACCACTTATGATGCCGTGGTGATGGGAACGGAAGGAGCTTCTGGTTTAGAAGCTGTTTTCATTGGCAGCAACACCTATGACACCATTCTAAACACAACCACGCCGGTTCTAGCGGTTCCAAATACAGCGAAAAACTTTAAAAAAGATAATATTGGCTTATTATGTAATTTTAAGGAAGCTGAATTAACAGCATTGCAGCAAGCAGCACCATTATTTAAAAACGACTATAGATTAATCTTGATTCATGTTAATACAGATGATAAACCGATTAAAGATATCGATCATCAATTTAAAGAGTGGATCTCTAGAATAGAATCTGAATTGGGGATTTCTGATATTTCCTATATCATCAAACCACAAACTTTATTCATGCGCCAGAAAGAAACTGTAGCGCAGGCAATCACTTCTGTCCTATTGGATGAACAAGTGGACATCTTGATACTTACAAAGAGTAAAAAGAGCGTTTTTAGGCAATTAACGGAGACAAATGTGATTAAAAAGATGGCATTTAACATTCAAATTCCTACATTTTTCGCTCGAGTTCTTATAGCTAAGTAACTACAAAATCATGATATTTTGGGCTGTGTTGCCAAAACAAATTGTTTTGGCAACAAATTTGCCAAGCACATGGCATATAAGCACAAAACAACATGAAAACACTTTACTTTAAAAAAGCAAGCGCATTGGCTGCTGCTATTTTAATCTCTTCTGCTACTTTCGCACAAACTAACACAGCTACTGTAGAAGGCACAACAACATTAGGCCCTACTTCTCAATACAGAACATGGTCTATTGGTGTTAATGCGGGAGTTCTTAACCAATCCAATATTTTCGGCTTTAACAGAGCTGGATTCGATAAATTAAATCACAATGTAGGTTACAGTGCCTATGTGAAAAAGCAAATCTCTCCTTCATTCGGTCTTAAAGCTCAATATATGGGTGGTAAAGTTGGTGGAGTTAATGAAACTGACGGCGTAGAATTTGAAGCTAAGACTCCATGGTCAGCAGCATTGTCTGGAGAGTTTACTCTAGCAAACACAAACTGGAGATTCTTCAACAGCATCATCAAACCTTACTTCGCAGTTGGTGTGGGTGCCTTGAACTCTGAGACTACAACTACAGTTGGTGAAACATCAACTACGGCAGATTCACAAACTAAACTTTTCGTACCTGTAGATGCAGGATTAAAATTTGCTGTTGCCAAAGGAATCAACATCGATTTAGGTTACCAATTGAACTGGGCTAACCAAAACTTCGATGGAGTTCGTGGTGGTCAATATAAAAACGACTTATTTTCTTACGCTCATGCCGGACTTGAAGTTGCATTGGGAGATGGAAACAAACCTTACCTAGGAAACTCTAACCCTGTAGCTACTATGGCTGCTCGTTATGATGAGTTGAAAGCTGAGCGCGATGCATTAGTTGCTGCAAATGAAAAATTACAATCCAACATGGATGAAATCAATGCAGGTTTGGAAGATAACGATGGTGACGGAGTTGCGAATAAATTCGACAAATGTCCAGATACTCCAGCAGGAACAAAGGTTGACGGATCAGGATGTCCGCTTCCAGAAGCAAAACATGAAACTAAAGTGGTTGAAAAAATCGTAATTACTGAAGAGGATAAAAAAGTAGTGGATGAAGCTATTAAAAATCTTGAATTCGATTTGAGCAAAGCAACTATCCGTCCTACTTCTTATGCATCATTAAATAGAGTAGCTGCTTTATTGATTGAGAAAAACTTCAGCTTGAAATTAGCAGGTCACACAGATAACACTGGTTCTTTACAATTGAACTTACGTTTATCGAAAGAACGTGCGGAAGCTGTTAAAGCTTATTTAGTTTCTAAAGGTGCAAATGCTTCACGCATTGAAGCAACAGGATATGGTCCAAACCAACCTATTGCTACAAACAGCACACCTGAAGGCCGTCAATTAAACAGACGTGTTGAGTTTACTTTATTTTAGTAATCATTGAGCAAATCGCTAAACAACATACAACAACAATTGGGTCCAGTTTTACTGGGCCCTTTTTTTGTACTTATTAACCGTTTGCTCAAACTTGAATTAATACCCAGACTATTCATTCCAATTAAGGTTAATGAAAAAGCTTTATACTGTAAATTGAAACTAAAAACTAAATAAGCTCACCTCATCAATAGTCATAACTTTTAAAATGGGATTTACTGTAATCCTTCTAAAAGAATCGGAAGCAAAAGAAATCATCATTTGATTTCACAAATTTAAGACATAAAAAAAGGTGGATTCATTGAACCCACCCTTTTGATAAGGATTAATATTTTATTCAGAAGATCTGCCAGCAGCGGCTTCAGCTTCTTTTTCTTTTCTAATCTTCGAGTTCTTATATCCGTATAGAAAATAGAAAGCTACACCGATAGCCATCCAGATTCCTAAACGCTCCCAACTCTCAATTGGAAGTCCAGCCATCATCAACACACAAACCAATATACCCAAGATAGGTACCAAAGGCACTAAAGGTGTTTTAAATGGACGTTCGATATTCGGATTGGTTTTACGCAATACCAATACACCAATACAAACAAGGGTAAATGCAAACAAGGTACCGATACTCACCATATGACCAAGATCAGAAACAGGTACAAACCCTGCGAATAAACTCACGAAAATCATGAAGATTAAGTTCGTTTTCCAAGGTGTTTGACGTTTCGAAAGGTCTGAGAACAATTTCGGCAATAGACCGTCTTTACTCATTGAATAGAACACACGACTTTGGCCCAAAAGCATCACTAAGATTACGGAGGTATAACCAGCGATAATCGTTACGATCATTGCCGTATTCAAAAAATGATATCCAGTTTTCTCAAATGCTGTAGCAACGGGTTTTGCATCGCCGCTAAAAACAGTATAAGGTGCTAGACCGGTCATCACATAAGCGAATAACACATAAAGAATGGTACAAACAACCAATGAACCGATGATACCGATTGGCATACCTTTTTTAGGATCCTTTGCTTCCTGCGCAGCTGTACTTACCGCATCAAATCCGATAAATGCAAAGAATACAACCCCAGCAGCCTGCAAAATTCCTGTCCAGCCGTAGTGTCCCCGATAATCACTACTCCAGAATTCCCAGAATCCCATCTTGCCTTGTTTTACCATTTCCTCCCCTTCATTCACAGGAATTAATGGTGTATGGTTAGCAGGATCAATGAATTGCCACCCTAAAACGATGAACAAAATAACAACTGCAACTTTTAATACCACAAGGATATTGTTAACAAAAGATGACTCTTGTGTTCCACGCATCAATAATAAGGAAAGTAGGCAGACAATGATGATAGCTGGCAAATTGATTACACCGCCTTCAAATGGCCCTGAGAGGACTTCTTGGGGGAGATGAATACCGACGAGCAGGAAGAGTTCATTTACATATTGCGACCAGCTTACTGCAACAGTAGCGGCAGCCAATGCATACTCCAGGACTAAGTCCCATCCGATAATCCAAGCCATAAATTCCCCCATAGTTGCGTAGGAATAAGTATAGGCACTACCGGCAACAGGAATCATGGATGCGAATTCCGCATAGCAAAGACCTGCAAAAGCACAGCCAACAGCTGCAATAATAAAAGAAATCATAACTGCAGGACCAGCATGGTCTGCAGCAGCAATACCGGTCAGTGAGAAGAGTCCGGCACCAATGATGGCTCCAATTCCCAAAGCGATTAACCCAGTACTGGAAAGCGTACGCTTTAGCGTACCTTCACCACTCTGTTCAGCTTCAGAAATTAATTTGGTGATTGATTTTTTATACCACATAAATTTAGATGAATAATTCAAGAACCAAACCTACAAAAAAATTAAAAAATACAACGAATCATTATAAATTCATTACATAATAGGACAAAACTCTTCGAAATGAGCTTTAATTACCTTGTTTATTTGCAAATGTTCTTTCTAAATATAAAATATCAAAATAATTTTTGGCTAAAACCGATCAAATCGAAATTTGAAAATTAGGCTTGATATCATTTCCTTAAAAATTTTAATAAATAAGGTTAAAAAGGAGGATAATACCTCTTTAGAAATTAATTATTACGGAGGATTTGCTATTTATAAAGTAATGGCAATGAATAGGTTTTAGGGATTACAGGAGGGGTAATGTCGGTAAAATGAAATTATTTTCAACATTTTGGAATTATAACCACTTGAAAATTAGGTTTTATCAAAACTAATATCTACCTTTGCACCGCCTTAGGCAATTGTGCCTATTGTATATTTTATTTCATGAACCCATTTTTAGAACTGGGAATCCGTCATGAGATTGTTAATGCCATCACTGAGTTAGGTTTCGAGAAACCTTCTCCCATCCAGGAAAAAGCCATTCCTGTATTACTGACTGGTAACGACGATTTTGTCGGATTAGCCCAAACAGGTACAGGGAAGACAGCGGCATTTGGTCTTCCACTTTTAGAACAACTAGACTTTTCATCAAAACAACCTCAAGCATTGGTTCTATGTCCAACGCGTGAGCTATGTTTGCAAATCGCAAGAGACCTAGAAAAATTTGCCAAGTACATTGATAACGTTCATGTTGTTGCCGTTTATGGCGGTGCAAACATTAGCGATCAATTGCGCCAGATTCGTCGTGGCGTTCAAATCGTTGTTGCAACTCCAGGAAGGATGTTGGACATCATTGGCCGTAATGCTATTGATTTCTCCAACGTTCGTTATGTAGTTCTTGACGAAGCTGACGAAATGTTGAACATGGGATTCCAAGAAGATATTAACAATATCCTTTCGGAAACACCAGACGACAAAAAAACTTGGTTGTTCTCAGCAACAATGCCAAAAGAAGTGCGCCGTATTGCACAAAACTACATGACTAACCCACAAGAGTTAACAGTAGGAACTAAAAATACGGGAAATGAGAATATTGAGCACCAATATTTCATGATCAGAGCAAAAGACAAATACGCTGCATTTAAACGTATCGTCGATTACTATCCTGAAATCTTTGGTATTGTATTCTGCCGAACTAAAATTGAAACTCAAGAAATTGCTGAAGCCTTAATTAAAGATGGCTACAATGCAGATTCTCTTCATGGGGATTTATCGCAACAGCAACGTGATAAGGTAATGAAACGTTACCGTGAGCGTAACTTGCAGCTTTTAATTGCTACTGACGTTGCAGCTCGTGGTATCGACGTTAATGACGTAACACACGTTATTAACTACTCTTTACCTGATGAAACGGAAAACTATACTCACCGCTCAGGACGTACTGCCCGTGCAGGAAAAACTGGTATTTCGATCTCATTGATCAATGCGAAAGAAATGAGTAAAATCCGTCACATCGAAAAAATCATCGGTAAAGAATTTATTCGCAAACAAGTTCCTCAAGGTACTGAGGTTTGTGAAAAACAATTATTCGCTATCGTTGATAAAGTACATAATGTTGAAGTACACGAGGAACAAATCAATGCTTTCTTACCTCAAATCTTAGAAAGTCTACAAGACTTAAGCAAAGAAGAGGTAATCAAGAAATTTGCTTCCTTAGAGTTCAACAGATTCTTGAATTATTACCAAGATGCTCCAGACCTTAATATGGAAGCACGTGAAGCGAGAGGTGAACGTGGCGAAAGAGGTGAAAGAGGCGATCGCCGTACAGGATCTAAAGGATATACACGTTTGTTTATCAACCTTGGATCTGTAGACGAGTTCAGCCGTGGAGACATGTTATCTTACATCTGTAATAAGGGTAAGATTTCAGGTAAGTCTGTTGGTAAAATCGACCTTAAAGGGGTATTCACTTTCTTCGAAGTACTTGATGCTGATGTTGACAGTGTATTCCAAGGCTTTAACGGTGTTGATTTCAATGGAAGAAACGTTAGAATCGAAGTTTCTGGCGACAAACCTTCATCAGACAGAGGCGGAAGACGTCGTTCTGGCGGTGGCGGTGGTGACCGTAGAGACAGAGGTGACAGAGGCGGTTCTCGCGGCGGCTCAAGAGGCGGCAGAGATAGAGAACGCTCTGGATCTGGTTCGGGATCTGGTTTCCGTGACTTCTCAGGAAAACGCAGAGATAGAGAATCTAAAAATAGATACTAAAAAAATAAGCTCCGAATTTCGGAGCTTATTTTTTTTTAATTAATCCTTTGTACTGGCGAATGCCCGCTCAGCTTGGCATTATGCTGCGAAAAGTTTCTAATCAATTCATAGGTGTTTGGAATTACATTCTTAAACCGCTGTAAAGTCAAGTCAGAAACATTCCCGCGATCAAAAGGAACAAACTTTACATACTCCTGAATCTCATTCTCCTTTCTGCCATATTTGTAAGCATATGTAAATCTCGCTTCTTTTCCTTCTAATTCCACTGCTTTATTATCTTGGTTCGGAACAGAAATATAAAATTCTGAACCTTTCAACATATCTCCTTTTGAATTAAATAATTCCTTCTGGTCCAAGGCTTCATATAATTCCCGAGCAACAAATACAGATGGATCAATGATATGCACTTTTTCAGCGATTAATGCACGATATTTATATGCACCATCTTTTCCTTTGTAATTCTTCAATTCAGTAAGCACCTGATTGATTTCCTTTACTAAATAGGGATAATGTGTACATCCTAAAATTAAAGACTTAAGTGGCTGTGGCTTGGTCGCTTTGCGCATTTGCTCCAACAGACTCACCAAATGGTATCTAATATAGTTTTCTGAGGAATTAATCTGCATCAAACTGCAATCTTCCACATCCTTATTGTCACATAACATTTGATTCTTATCAAAATTAAAATTATAGATATCCAATAGGGTACGGTCGATCATATATTCTTTATTTTCTAGGGAAGGACCTCTGTATTCGGCTCTTGGAGTTAATGCCTGGACATTGATGAAATCAGGTTCTTCGTCAACTGCTTCTGCAACACCATGCCCCCCTTGATTGAATATCTGCAAATCTCCAGTGTACCCCAACTGTTTAATCTGATCACGAATTGTTCTTTCATAACCACCTGAAGCAATGGTTCCCACCGTTGCAAAGACAGCAATGCTACCGGACTCTTCTTTATCAAACAAGGCTAAGGTTCCCCTCGCTGCTGCATTAATCACACCAATGACTGGAATATCCAAACCGGTTCTTTTCATAAATGCTTCAGCATCTTGGTAGCCATAAGCGGTTGCGGTATTGCAAGCGATTACAATTGCTTTAACTTTTTCCTTATCTGCCAAAGGCTTTGGATCTGCATGGGAAGGATAATATTTATCCGACAAGAGGAATTGGAAATCCTTGATGATATGCTCTTTCAGCAAATTATCCTTTTGTACAGCATGATAATTTCCATAAGGCATATTTGCCTGATCTGCCAAGTAAATAAAATTTTCCTTTCGGAAATCCAATTGGCCATCTTTTTTAGGTGCTTTAGTTTGATTATCATGTTCATCAAAATTCACGAGGGCATCCAATACTGTCAATCCGCCAGTACCGGAGTCAAACACTCCAATAGGCAATTCGTTTAATCTTTTGGGATAGCTTTTAAAATCAACAAAGTAAAAGCTCTGCTGGTCTTTTAGTATTGCATCCTCAATCTGCAGGGATGATTGCGCATGGACAAATTGAAAAGTGCCAAGCGATAAGGCAAAATAGGTTAAGCCATTGATGATGGATTGGTATTTCATTAGATGTTCGGTAGATTAGTGTAAAGTTATTCGTTTATTCTGAATTTCAAAACAAAAAACGCACAAACATGCATCTACTAATGAAATAATAGACCAATATTCGCTTATTGGCCTATTTTACATCAAATCTTCGTTTGAGTTGTCTCCGTCGAGACCTTCTTAGTCGAGAATATTTAACGGGATAATGTCTTTTCTTGGTGATATTGTTAAAAACTAATGCTACTCCCAAAAGGATTAAGGCCCCTGAAAACACCGGAGTAAGCACATAAAGATATCCTAATTCAGCTATTTTAGTGCCACCACTAACAGCAATCAGGGCAGTTGCACCACCTGGAGGGTGTAAGCTTCTGGTCACCTGCATTGCAACAATGGAAGTCGCTACAGCCAAAGGTGCAGTTAACCAAATGATATCGGGTAATATCTTGGCTACGGTCACCCCTACCAGCGCAGATACGACATGTCCACCGATCAAATTTCTAGGTTGCGCCAATGGGCTCTGGATAGCACCATAAACCAAGACAGCAGATGCGCCAAAGGAGCCAATTAAAAAAATATTTTCTAAGGGTGGCAAATGTAAGGATTGGAGATAGGCGATTAGACCTATTCCAATAAAAGCTCCTAAAAATGACCAAAAATGTTCCTTATAGTCAACTAAGGTTTCCCGATACATCACATATCGGTACAACCTGAATTGCCTATGTACTGATCTTCGGAACTTCTTCACAAATATTATGAAATATTACGCTGTCTGATGGCTTCATAGATTACAACCGCAGCAGACACCGAAACATTTAAGGATTCAATTTCTCCGAACATTGGAATCTTAGCCAATTTGTCTGAGATACGGATCAACTCATCCGATACCCCTACATCTTCAGCACCCATGATGATACAGCTCGGTGCCGTATAATCCACATCATAAATGGATTCTTTTGTTTTCTCCGTACTTACTACCAGTTGAACGCCGGAATCAATTAAATATTTAGCCACTTTATTCAAGGAGTCTTGTCGGCAAACCGGAATTTTATATAATGCACCCGCTGAAGTTTTGATGGCATCCGGATTTATTTCTGCAGAACCTTTTTTCGGTACGATAATCGCATGCACGCCGGCACATTCGGCAGTACGAGCAATTGCACCCATATTACGAACGTCAGTTACACCATCCAGCATAAGCAATAATGGGGTTTCGCCTTTCTCATAAATGACAGGCAACAGATCTTCAATATCCTGATAGGTGATTGGAGAAATAATAGCAATGATACCTTGGTGGTTCTTGCGAGTTATGCGGTTTAGTTTTTCAATAGGAACCTGTTGAAAAGCGATATTATGCTCTTTCACCAAAGCTTTGAATTCAGCAAACAAAGGTCCTGACAAGCCACGTTGAACAAATAAGGATTCAATTTCTTTGCCGCTATCGATAGCTTCCATGACAGCACGGATACCAAATACCATCTGATTGGTTTCGCGTTTCTCGGGTCTGTCCCTACGTTGAAAATTTTGCATGTGTTTTTATTATAGATAAAAGGGAATTGCACCCTCAAATAATTCGTACAAAGGTAGAAAAGAAAAATGATTAGCTTAAACCCAAATCAAA
>JBEBTR010000056.1:0-19204 GCA_040393725.1 Sphingobacterium endophyticum
TCACGGATCCATTTCGTCATTGCATACGGTAAGAACTCAATTCCCTTCGGTTTCGGTAGGTCCTGCATGCCATGCATAGTCCCAAAGGAAAATACATGCCCATTATTTTTGATTGGAATCATGCTCCAATTTTGAACTTCATTGTTCTTCCGTATTATTCTACGGACATGAAGCCCCCAGATGCCATCTTCATTCTTCTGGTTATAACGGATCTGATTAAATGGAATTCGCAATTCCGCTGTCCAACTCGAATCTGCTAAATTCTGACTTGTTTTTCCTTCCCATACAGCGTTCCAGCTAAGATTTACAGATAACTTATCCGTCACGGTTAGGTCAGTCTTATTTCCACCCAAATTAATATTGAATTCCACTGCTGCCCTATAATCATGATAGGGGTCAAAAGCAATACTGATCAGATCTCCATTGCTGTTGTCATCACGGTTTCCGATAAAGGCATTCATCGATTCCGGATGTATATCTTTACAATATACACCTACATAGATATTTTTATCATCATAGAAAATCTTCATCCTGGTCCAAGACCCGGTATATGCCCGTTCAAATGGAATAACTTGCGAAAATTTCTCAGACCAGACTCCTTCATTCTGCCATAATGCTTCATCGAGCTTGCCATCTATCTTGGGTTGGGCTTCAGTTATCTTCGTCGCTTGATAATCTCTTTTATAGGCATCTTCAAAAGAAACTACGGGTTTTCGTTCATCCTGACAAAAGGCGTAAGAAAATATTGCAATAAATACGAAGGACAAAAAATATTTCATTGGCAGAGTTTAGGGACACAGGGTTCCAATTGATTGTGCCAAATGTAGGACTTTTAATTTTGCATACCTCAATATTATTCTTAAATTTTGCCAAATTTTTATTACACAATTCCGAACCAGATTTTGATGATAATCCGCTAACCACATTATGGAGGCTGTAAAACAGAATTTCACGCAACTATATCATAGTTTCCATCAACGATCGTTTTTGTTTGCTAAATCATTGGTACATACTGATGATGTAGCAGAAGATATTGCTATGGAATCGTTAGTCATTCTCTGGGAGAAGATGAAGGCTGAAGAAATTCAATCTGTTCAGAGCTTCTTATTTCGTGTCATTAAAAATAAAGCTTTAGATCACCTGAAGCATTTAAAAGTACGTAGAAGGGTGGTGGAACCTCTGGATGAATGGGAAGAAGGAGAAATTGATTTTAGAGTGGAGTTGATTAATGGAATCAATGAAGAGCAGATATTGTCCAAGGAGATTCGTGAAATTGCTGAAAGAACACTAGAAATGTTACCAAGTAAAACTAGGGAAGTGTTTATGTTGAGTCGTCAAGAATATTTAAAGGGTCATGAAATTGCTGAGCGATTGGGAATTTCTCAAAAAGGAGTAGAATATCATATTTCAAAAGCAATAAAAGCTTTGAGAATAAGCCTCAAGGATTATTTATTGGCACTTTGGATGTTTTTTAAGTTTTTTAGCTGATAATACATGGAAGAATTATTAATAAAATATATAAGTGGTTCGGCTGACCGGTCTGAGAAAAAAGCAGTGCTGGATTGGATAAATTCGGACCAAAATAATCGTAAGGAATTTGAAACTCTCCAGAAAGCGTATTTTGTGTCTATTTGGACAGATAATCTAGAGCCAGTGGTAATTGAAGAAGAAATAACTCCAATAAAAAGAAAACCTATTTGGAAAGAGATTCTGAAGGTTGCTGCAGTTCTCCTTATAGGATTTAGCCTTTTTATTAACATTAAAGATTATGTATTCAATGGAAAGGCTAGCAATATGGAAAAGGAAATCTTTCAATCTGTACATGTTCCCTCTGGGCAGCGAGTAGAGTTAAGTTTAGGGGATGGATCAAAAGTTTGGGTAAATGCAAATTCAAAATTGGATTATCCGCAAACCTTTAACAAGGATCAAAGAATAGTTTTCTTAGATGGAGAAGGCCAATTCAACATCGAGCATGATGAGAAAATACCATTTATAGTAAAAACTAAAGATTTTGATATACAGGTTCTGGGTACCGAATTCAATGTCAAGGCCTATTCTACGAAAGGTAAATTTGAAACAGCTTTACTTCAAGGAAAGGTTCAGATTTCTTCAAAAGATGGTCAAAATAAAATCACCTTAAAACCGAATGAAGCAGCTGTTCTTGAAAACGGTAAATTGTTTGTTCGGCCTATTCATAATTTAGACCCATATCGTTGGGTTGAGGGTTTGATGACTTTCGAAAATGAATCAATTGAGGGTATCCTATTAAAAATGGAGGATTATTTCGATATCAACATCAACATTAAAACTAAAAACTTAAATAAGAAGAAGTATACCGGAAAGTTTTGGATAGATGATGGGGTAGAGGATATGTTGGAAGTACTTCAAAAAACATCTGATTTTAAATATTCAAGAAATTATGATACGAATGAATATATTATATATTAATAATAACTAGTTCGTTCCTAAAGTATTTATAATAGGGCTGTATATACATATAGCCCTTTTCTTATAATATGTTTTTTATATTTGTTGAATAATTGTTTAACTTATCTTTAAAGATTTAATATTAAATAGCTGAAAATCAACATTATAAATTGATTTTATATTTTTTTTGTTTTTTTCTTTAGGGTAGCTGAACATATAGTCGTCTTACCTATACATAGGCGAATAATCAACAAGTAAAATATTAAGTAAACCTAAGATTTTCGTTTAGTATTAATTAATTGAGTATTGCTTTTTTGGGAGATTATGAGGGTGATCTCCCAAGAAGTAATACCAATAAATAACCAAAAAAATTAACCACCATTATGAGTAATTTAAATTTCAAACCTAAATTTAAGTTTCGGTCTAAGCCAAAATCCATTTTCCTGGCTTTAGCCTTGCTTGCAACAGCAGGGCCAATATTTGGTCAAAACAAAACTGTAACCATCAACAAGAACAAAATCTTGATGAAGGACGCGTTATACCAGATCGAAAAGCAAACAAATTATCTTTTTGTTTATGACAATTCAATAATTAATCCTAACAAGGCAGTTTCAGTTGATTTTAAAAATGAAAAGCTAGAAGATGCTCTTGCTAAATTGTTTAAAGACACGGATGTAAATTTTGTTATAGAAAATCGAAATATTTTACTTCTTAAAGTAGCCAATAATTCTAATGTCAATGCTATACAAGAAAAAATTACGGTAAATGGTAATATAAAAGATAAAAATAATCAGGCAGTTGTCGGTGTGACCGTTTCCGAACAAGGAACTAATAATGCTAGAATTTCTGACGAAAATGGAAATTATTCCATCAATGTCAATCCTAAAGGCGTTTTGGTTTTCAAATACCAAGGCTACCAGACAGTCGCTCAACCCGTTTCAGGCAGAACAACGCATAATATTATCTTTTCGGACGATATAAGCGAATTGGATGAGGTAGTTGTCATTGGATATACTACTCAGAAGAAATCATTGGTTACAGGATCAGTGTCAAGCATGAAAATGAACGAAAGCCTGATGGCTATTCCAACGACTTCTGCTGGAAACTTATTGGTCGGAAAGATGCCGGGTGTCAATGTGACAACGCCTAATTCGGTTCCCGGTTCAAATCCAGGAATCAGTATTCGTACTGGTTCTTCAATGAATACTCAGAACGTAACTTATGTTATTGATGGAGTGGTTCGAGGAAGTGGCGATTTCAATAATTTAAGCCCAAATGAAATCGATGATATTACCGTTCTGAAGGATGCAGCTTCCGCAGCAATTTACGGGTCTCGCTCTGCCGGTGGAGTAATATTGGTGACCACAAAAAAGGGAAATTTGGGTAAACCAATGTTCAACTATTCTTTTGGACAATCAGTAGACAACAGGACAAAGAATGTGGAACTCACATCGGCGGTGGAGGCTGGTGAACTCTATGGACGGATTAATGGTAGTGCTGACCCTGCAGGATGGGCATGGGCACAAGACGAATTAGACCATTTTAAAACCATAAACAATGGCTGGGGATATGATCAATTGGAATCCGTATGGCAAAATCCAACTACACAGACTCATAACTTGAGTGTCAATGGAGGTTCTGAAAAGGTAAAATATTTTGGCGCTGGTTCTTTTGTAAAACAGCAAGGATTTTTAGAGCCTATGAAATATGATAAATACAATTTCAGAATGAATGTTACCGCTGAAGTAACTAAGGATTTTGAAGTATTTACCGGATTAGCTATATATAATAACTTTTTAGGATCAGCAATTGACGGTGGTGATACCTACGGTAAATTAAGGATCTGGCAGCCTGATCAACCAGTTTTTACCGATAATGGACAATTCATTGATTATGGATGGATTGGAAATGTGGGTGCACGTGTTGCTGGTGCTAGTGGATATAATAAATCCACCCTGTTGAAACCACAGATTATTCTAAGCGGAACATATAAAGCCCCTTTCCTTGAAGGATTGAGTGCAAAAGTTGCATATAATAGAAGTTGGACCAATGATCTCAATCGGGTTTTCTACACGAATTATGATATGATGATTATGCGAAAATCTGGAACCAACAACAGGATTATGTCTACCAATGATAATGATATTGTTGGGGTTAAGCGATCAACTTGGGTTGGTAAAGACTATATCCAAAGAAATTCAGGATATTCTGATGATAAACAATTTAATGTTCAGCTGAATTATCAGAATACTTTCAATGATAAGCATGAAGTTTCTGCGGCATTGGTCACTGAATGGTATGAAGGAGCAGGATCTGGAGTATTAGCAGGGAGAGAAACTTTTCCAGTGTTTTTAACCGATCAATTCTGGGCAGCTAGCGGTGCGAGGGCTGATACTTGGGGCGATGGTGCAACTGACTGGGTAAGTGGTCGTATGTCATACATCGGTCAGTTCAATTACAATTATGCAAGTAAATACCTATTGAATTTCTCCTTCCGCGAAGACGGATCCATGAATTTTGCCCCGGATAAAAGATGGGGATTCTTTCCAGCGGGTTCTGTAGGATGGGTATTGACTGAAGAAAAATTCTTTAACGTTCCTGCCATCCAATTCCTAAAATTAAGAGGTTCTGTGGGATTAACAGGTAATGATGCAGTTGGAGGATGGCAATGGCAGGAAGCTTATAGAACAGGTTCAGCAGCTTACTTTGGTACATCTCCAAGCCAATCTCTAGGTATTACGTACGGAAATGTGGTGAATAAAAACCTAACCTGGGAAAAAGCCTTAAGTTACAATTTCGGTGTAGATATGAATTTCTTAAGAAATTGGAACATTTCAGCAGATTATTGGTATAGAAATTCCTATGATATTCTATGGAATAGACAGAATACATTGCCATCCACCTTTAGTTTGACAATGCCAGCTGAAAACTATGCGAAAATTGATGCACAGGGTTTTGATTTACAATTGGGATACAATTTATCTAAGGAAAATTATTCGTTCTTCAGCAATTTGACCATGTCTTACGGCTGGAACAAAACAATCAAATTGGACTATGCCGAAAATGCCCAATGGATCGATATCCCTGTCGGTAAATCAAGATCTTTCATTACAGGTTATGAATTTGATAAAATAATTAGAACGCAAGAAGAGTTAGATGCTTTTAATGCAGAAAATCCTAACTATAAATATAACGGACTATCTCCTGAACTGGGAATGATGGTTTATAAGGATATTACTGGTCCAAATGGTGAAGCTGATGGAATCATTGATAGCTGGGACCGTGTAATGTTGCGTTCAAATAACTTTCCAATTGTTTATGGATTAAACCTAGGTGGAAGTTGGAAGGGATTTCGTATTGATATGATGTTTTCGGGGAGATTAAAAGAAGACAAATTCATGAATGATTTAGCAGGGGGAGTGGAATGGAATCGAATGTGGAATCAATGGTATTCGGATAGCTGGACAGTGGATAATCCTAATGCAACTTTACCAAAACGCGTTAGCGCAAATAATCCAAGGACCTATAATCCCAATAGTGAGTTCTGGCTTAAAGATGCATCCTTTATGAGAATGAAATATTTGACACTAAGTTATGATCTACCGAAAGGTAAATTTTATAATAAAGTTTTTGATAATGTTCGAATATATGCTTCTGGAACAAATCTCTTCGTATTAAGCAAGTTTAATAAATACTATGATCCTGAAATTTCGGGGGGTAATGCTTTCCCTGTTTTGAGATCTTATAATCTAGGAATAGATGTTAAATTCTAATAAACCTAAAACCATGAATTATAAATCAATTATATGCGCTGCAGTATTAGCTTCTACGATAAGTAGCTGTAGCTTAGACTATAAGAATACCGCAACGATAAATCCAGAAAATGTCTGGACCGATAAGATTATGATCAATTCATTCTTAACCGATATTTATGGCAAAATGATGCCTGGTTGGCCTATCTCAGCAAACGGGACTGACGAAGGAATGAATGGACCTACAGATATGGGAAGTTTTTCTCGCGGAATTATTTCTATCGAAGGTCAAGGTCAAGGATTAGATTATGCCAATATTGACCGCATTAATTTTTTCCTTGATAATTTGGAAAAAGCAAGCGTGTTATCGGATGATGAAAAGAAACAATTTCGAGGGCAAGCCTTATTTTGGAGAGCTTGGGATTATTGGGGAAAGGTCTTCAATGTTGGTGGAGTTCCATTAATCCTGAATTTTCAGGATATATCGAATATTGAATCTTTATTTGTAAGCAGAGCATCCACAACCGAATGTGTGGCTCAAATTATGAAAGATTTGGATGAAGCTATAGCAAATCTTCCCGATGTTTGGACAGGAGCAGAATATGGCAGAATTGATAAGGGTACGGCTATGGCGCTCAAAGGAAGAATTTTAATGCAATATGCTAGTCCCCTTTTTAATCCTTCCAATGATATAAAAAGATGGGACGCTGCCTATACAGCAAATAAAAATGCGGTTGATTTTCTAACTAAAATGGGAAAAGGCCTTTATGACGGCAAGTTTGAGGATATCTGGTATAATGAAAGAAATAAAGAGGTTATTATGGTCAACCAATTCTATTACCCAGACCACAGATTAGATCAAAAGAATATCCGTCCCGAACCTTTGACGAAAGATAATGCAAATTATAATCAAGCAATCCTTCCTCTATTAATGGCATTTCCTAAAAAGGATGGGTCTAAGTTAGAATTGGATTTTAATAAATTGTCCTCGGATGATGCTTATAACGCCCAGTTTATGACGGATTTTTATACCAATAGAGATCCTAGATTTACCGCAACTATCTTTAGCCCAGGAACTGAATATCCAGCAAAGGATGTACTAATTAATGGGATGAAATATTGGAATGCATGGAAAAAGGTGTCAGACCCTTCAGCACCGGGTGGTTTTAAATACATGACTTTAATCTTCGATCAACTTTCTAAAGGAGTTGGAGGAACTAGTTCTGGATATTTTCAAATGAAAGGACTAGATAAAAATCTAACAACCAATACTGTATATGATGCTCAAACCGATTGGATAGAGATTCGATTTACCGAAGTATTGATGAACCTTGGAGAATGTGCAAATGAGGTTGGAAAATCTTCTGAAGCATTACAGATTTTATATGATGTCAGAAAACGTGCTGGTATTGTATCTCCTAATGGAAAATATGGTATCACTGCCTCTAGCCAATCTGACATCCGTCAAGCATACTTCGATGAACGATTTATAGAATTTGCCTACGAAAATAAAAGATGGACGGATATTCGAAGACACAAAAGGTATGATATGTTGAACAAAATGAAATATCGTTCTGGTTTACATGCGGTTATAAAAGACCCTAGTAAAATCTCTGGATTCAATTGGACGAAGGATATGTATGACCCTGAAGTAAGGAAATTATTTAGATTCGAATACGTGGAAGTGCTTGATGGTAATAAAGATTATTTTTTCAATCTTGATCTCAAACATTGGTTCTATCCAATCAGTAAAGGTGTTATTGACAGAAACTCTAAAATTGAACAGAACAACGAATGGGGTGGAACATTTGACCCACTTAAATAATTTTGAACCTGTTTATAATAATGAAAAACCATTTAGTCATATTGATATTAAGTATTACTTCGCAGTTTGTTTTGGCGCAGGACTGGTTACCTTTAAATAGAAACCAATCTGTACCATATCGACTATTGGATTGTTCCTATGAACAATCCAAGTTGAAAGGTATATCAACGATTCTACCGACTTCTGCTAATTGGACAGTTTACATCGATTCAACTTATCATAAAGAAAAGGGCTACTTAAGTTATACGTTCAGATTTGTTGCCAAAAGAAACATGGATAATGCCGGTGTTGCCGTTGCCTTTGATGAATACCAATGGAACAGCGATAACTTTGTAATGATCCCAGCAGTTGTTTACAATGGAAATAGACAAAGGATCGTAAATCGTGAATATGCAACAGGATTTGATAAAACTGATTACTATCGAAAGGATTTAGCGCTTACCTCAAATCCTATCCCACAGCTGTCTCCGGAGTTTGGCGCCAAATCCAGACTTGAAATTAATATTAGCAATACCTCAACCCCTGTTATTACTTATCTTAATAAAAATACGGACCGAGGGACATTTCTTTTTACAGAACAGGGAATAAACTGGAAATCAGAAATTAAAGATCATGCGCTAATTGTGGAAGAATCACAAGACAGAAAAGTAGCAAGTTTTATTATTTCTGCTCCAGGGGTGCGTGAGAAAAAGCCTGAATTTATTGGTTTCAGTAAAAGCCCTGACCGTGGGATTTCGGTCAACATAGGCGATGAAATTGTAATTAAGGTCAATAAAGTGAATTTTAAATGTGTTGATATTCCATCCTTCTACGCCAAGTTTATGCAGGAACGCAAAGAATACCTCCCGAAATCTACTCCAAGAAATTTAATGCCAATGAGCGTTGTCTTTGAAAAAATGACTAAGAATATCGAGGAAAGGTACTATTCAAATGGAAATAGTGGATTTTATTGTCCGGAAAATGCGAATTGGATGTCTTACGGATGGGTAGGCGGATTGATAAATACCTATCCGATGCTGACTATGAACAGTGCTGCTGAACAGCAGAAAGTTGCCAATACATTCGACTTTGCACTTTTGAATGGTAGAGGGGAAAGCGGATACTATTATGATGTTTTAGGTGCTGATGGACAGATTGTTTATCGAGATGCTGCCAAATTAACGCCTGGAATAGGACTTACCAGAAAAAATGCAGATGTCCTTTATTGGATGGTCAAGCAATTCATGTTGCTCGAAAAGCAAGGCAATGCTGGATTGATTAAAACAGAATGGAAAGACAACACTCGGAAATTGGCAAATGCCTTTGTTCAAACGTGGAAATCGAATGGTACTTGGGGGAATTACCTTGATATTGAAAAAGGGGATATTTCCGTTTACAATACAACTGGTGGGGCAATGGCCGTTGCTGGTCTTGCATTGGCTTCTCAATATTTCAATAATCCAGATTATCTGCACATAGCAAAAAGAGCGGCAGAAAATTTCTATGAAAATTTTCAATTGGTCGGATTTACATCCGGTGCGTGTGGGGATATTTTACAGAATGCCGATTCTGAAACTGCAATCGCATTAACAACTTCCATGATGACTTTATTTGAAATGAGCAACGATGAGAAATATCTACAATGGGCTCAAACTCTTGCTGATTATACTTCATCTTGGACTGTCTCATTTCCTTATGAATTACCGAAAAATACGGAATTGGAAAAATTAGGCGCAAATCTAACCGGTGCGGTATGGGCTAGTACTCAAAATAAACATGGTGCCCCAGGGTTCTGTACCCAATCTGCCGATGTTCTTTTTAAACTGTATAGAAAAACTGAAAATATCCTCTATGCAGAGTTATTACGCGATGTTATACATGCCCATGCTGAGGGTATACAGCCTAACGGAAAAATAACCGAACGATTGACTTATTGCGATGCTGATAGTCGCGGGTCTCGAGGTGATGGTGGTAAAACCGGCTGGAATGAAACTAATGGAGCATTAATGGCCAAGGAAATCCCTGGTCTTTACTTTAGAAAAGATCTGGGTAAGGCATTTATGTTCGATCATTTGGAAATTAAAAGCATGAATAAGATTAAAGATGGTTGGAATATAACCCTTTATAATCCAACAGTTTTTGATGCAGAACTTACTATTCTTGCTGAAGATAAAAAACAAGCCCTTGAAAACTTAGGTGAGAATGCTTTTGTCGATTGGTCCAATAAAGTTAAAGTCAAAGCTGGTAAAACCTCTATAATTAAAATCTAGGAATATTAACGAATATGATGAACAACAAAACCTATATAATTCTATTTCTTCTTGTTTTTTCAGGTCTCACTGGATTCAGTCAAACCACATTAAAAACAAACTATTTTCAAATTCATATTGATGCGAATGGCTATATCAATAGTATGCTGAATATTACAAAAAAGCCATATCGGGAGTTTAGTCCTACGGACAAGCCATCACCGGTCCTGACCTTATACAACAGCAAGAAAAAGCTTTTTTACTTCCCGCAGAAAGCAACATATTCGCCTTCTGAAAAGATTATGACGGTCAACTTTGATAATGGATCTAATGCAAGGATTAGAATTGATGAAACTCAAAAATATTTGAAATTCAAACTCCTATCATTAACTAATTCGAATGATATTGAAGCCGTTCAATGGGGATCTTACCATACTAATATCAATAATTTGATGGGTGAAATTATTGGGGTAGCAAGGGATACCAGTCAGGCAATCAATTATTCCATCGGAATGTTGGCATTAAATGACAATACAATCGGTGGAACTGCCGATATCCAAGGGGATGCAGCTCCTTTCCAATACATTATCCATAGTCCCGATCCAGATAGGTTTCCCTTACCGGTAAGCCTGCATGAAGGTCAGGTCTTTACCTTGGGTGGAAATGGTATCTCGGATGTTGCATTTTATGCTCATAAAGAACCTTATTATAGAATTCTTTATGGAAATGCTGCCGAGGTCGACCGAAATGGAAGGATTTCCATTTCTTACCAATCGCGAGATCGTCGAAAAGAACGGGAAGTTTACTTCTCATTGATTCCAAATATGGCTTCAAATGTTCCCAATCACTTGATGGTTGAAGCATTGCCACGTGTGGATTATATTGGTTCTTCAGTGGCATTATGGGGGAGTCCGGACAGTACCGCTCTGATGGATGTTATTCAGGATATAGTTTTAAAAGAAGGATTACCATACCCGACTGTGAATGGGAAATGGGTAAAAGATCCAACGGCATATGTTCCAGATGTGCTGACTGAAGGAGGGCAATATGACAAGATGATTGAGTATGCTTCTCAATTAGGGTTTAAAGCCATCAGCTTGTATGATCAAGGATTCTTGAGAGCCGACCGTGGCAATGAAGGCTATATTGATGGAAAGGACTTCAACAAAAAACCATTGAAACTTACTTCAGGAAATCTATCCCATAAGGAATATGGAGCTTTGGCAAAGAAACATAATTTAACCATCGGACGTACTCCGATAACCAATGCATTGGCACCGGGAACAAAAGATGCAAGTCCAATTCCAAGCGATAGTTTATGGTACCAACAAAAGAGACTTTTAACTAAAGATATTTCGGCTGAGGATACCTTAATCTATGTTGATGATCCTACCCACCTTCAGGAAATCGGTAGTTGGGAGGGGCATGTGAAAAGCTTAAATATGGTTAAAATAGGAAAGGAACTGATCCATTATTTAGGAGTTAGTGATACCAAGCCCTATAGATTATTGAATGTAACCCGTGGATATTGGAAGACAAAAGCCACAGATCATCAGGCAAATGATACGATCTATAAATTACAGGTTACAATTAATTATGGTTATGATGGATTGATTCCAAACATGGCATTGCAGGATAAGATAGCGGAATATTATGCAGATGTGGCACACATCAATAATATGGGCTATTATGATTTCGATGGTCAGGAATTTCTTTTCAATAATGGACATGGTTATTATTCCGCTAAACGTTTTTTCGGAAAGATGTTTGCCCGCGCTAAACAATTGGGCCTGGATGATATCCGATTTACTGGAGCAACCTTATCCGAGGGTTCTTGGCATTACCAAAGTATTTGGAACGTAGGTGGGGGAAAGAATCTTTATGATGCACAAACACGTGAATGGGGGAGTACTACAAGTCAAGGTAAGGATTTGCGGGATGTATGTATAGCCAATTTCTTCCCTGTAGGTATGGGAGGTAATTTTCCAATTACCAAGGATTCAAAAGTTGAAGAGTATGAGCACATCCAAGCTATGGCGGTGGGAACTGGCGCAACCTATAGTTTGAAATTGAACCAGAAAGATGTGGAAAGCTGCCCACAGAAAGATGAAATTTTTAAGGTTATACGTACATGGGAAAATGCGAGAGCTGCAAATGCCTTCCCAAATTGGATTAAGAAAATGCTGGTTGATCCTAAAAACAGTTTCAGATTGGAAGAATTAAACAAGGACAGTTGGAATTTGTATAGTATGGATCTGCAGACAGGTAACAAAACATTATTAGCAAAATTGAGCCGTTCCAGGCAATAATAATGAAATCTTAAAAATCGATTCGATTTGATTTCAAAAGGTCTTATTAAGTCAAGGACTTAGTGAGTGTTTAATTAGGTGTAATTTTAAACCCCGGTTTCTGCCCAGAAACCGGGATTTATCGTTTAGGACACCCTGCAATACTCAAATTTTGTTTTTTAAAATTTTATTTGAAAATGTACATACATGTTACAAAATTCTATATGTTATTTTTCTATATTTGAACAATGATTATTTATTAATTAATGAAAATACTTATAAATTATATTTTAAAAATGCTGTGTTTGGTTTTTCTAGTATTTATAAGTTGTTTTTAAATTATTCTGATAATCAGGTATAAACGAATAATCAACCTGTAAAATATTAAGTAAACATTAAGATTATCGTTTATTGTTATTAATTCCGTGTTGCTTAGATGGGGGATTATGGAGGTAATCTCCCTATAAGCAATGCTTTTGAAAAACATTTTATTTGACATCTGACCTTAATCAATAATTAAATGTATATGAATGGGTTCAATTTAGTCAAAATCAAAGGTCAAACTCTGGTTATACATTAAAATATGATTTTAATAAATGCTCGAAAAATTTGAGAGGGCATGTTGATAAATAAGAGAATCCTCTTGATTCTTCTTAAAGATCTTGTTTAGTGCAAGCACTTGTAACAAGTGGTTAGTTTAGTGATAAAGCCTGATCCTTTCCCAGGGGATTGGGCTTTTACTTTTATAATTTGTGGAATCTGTTTTTATATATTCCAGAAGCAATTTCTAATTATCAAAAAATATTCCTTATCTTAAAGGTATAAACCTTTTTAAACCCAATCATTTGCATGAAAAACATCAACCTCAACCGTAGACAGTTTATTATTGGTTCTGGCGCTTTGTTATCCTTTGCTGCATTGCAGCGGGCAGGATTTGCTGCTGAAATTTTGAAAGCTAGAAAAGTGGCCCTAATAGGGGCAGGGTGGTATGGCAAAAGCGATTTGTTCAGATTATTACAGGTTAGTGATGCTGAAGTGGTTGCCGTATGTGATGTTGATCAAAACCATTTAAATGAAGCTGCAACATTGATTTCACAACGGCAAAAATCGGGTAAAGAGCCTCAAAAATATGCAGACTATCGAAAATTATTGAAGGATCATAAGCTTGACGTTGTTTTGGTAGGTACTCCAGACCATTGGCACGCATTGATTGCAATTGCTGCAATAGAATCAGGTGCGCATGTTTATCTCCAAAAACCTGTCTCTGTTGATGTATTGGAAGGGGAGGCTGTGGTTGCTGCCGCAAGAAAACACAACCGAAAGGTTCAGATTGGTACGCAGCGGAGAAGTACCCCGCACATGATTGATGCAAAGGACAATATTATAGGGAAAGGTCTTTTAGGAAAGATTTCTCATGTAGAAATGTGTTGCTATTATCATATGAAGAGCAATGCAAATCCACCTGAAGAACCTGTTCCAGCATTTTTGGATTATGAAATGTGGACAGGCCCAGCACCTTTACGACCATATGATGGTCTCCCACATGGAGGCTGGTGGCGTGCATTTATGGAATATGGAAATGGTATTACCGGTGATATGTGTGTGCATATGTTCGATACAGTTCGATGGATGTTAGATTTAGGCTGGCCAAATAAAATATCTGCAACCGGCGGTATCTATGTGCAGAAACAAGCCAAGTCTAATATTGCCGATACACAAACCGCAGTCTTTGAATACGATGACCTGAATTGTATCTGGACCCACCGTACATGGGGAACTCCTGCAGATCCCGAATTTCCTTGGGCATTTGTAATCTATGGTGATAAAGGAACCTTAAAAGGAAGTACCATGAAATGGGAATTTATCCCAACGAAGGGAGAGAAGATCGTTAAAGATGTGGTTTATGAAAAAGAGGAATTTCCTGAAGATCTAAAAGAACCAAGAATTGAACTTAACGCGGCTCCTGCAACTCGTGGGCAGATGAAAAACTTACTTTCAGCTATAGATAAAGGCCATTTACCGGTTGCGGATGTCCTGCAGGGACATATTTCTACCGCATGCTGTATATTGGCAAATATATCAATGGAATTGGATAGGGCTGTGATTTACGATCCGGAAAAGAAAGTCTGTGTTGATGACGATGAAGCTACCGCAAGACTGAAAAGAAATTATAGAGCTCCATGGAAGCATCCATATCCTTACCAGGGAGCGTAAGACTTACTATTTTATGTTGTTTTGAATGGCCTGAAAGAGTTTTTTAAAGCTATGCTTAAGCTCTTCAGGCTCTTCTATTTTAATGCAGTCCCCAAACATCATTAACCAACGTGGGAATTCATGCTCAATATCCCTGTTCTCAAAGGTCATTTCAATTTTATCGCCAACTTTCCGTTCTGATTTGAATCCGTAATGCGTCCGCTGCCATCGAACAAATGGTGCAAACTCTCGATCAACCAGAATAACAGTTTTAATTTTAGGCATTTCAGGCGATTTCAGGCATTTCAGATATTCTTCAATGGAAATATGCCTCTTGCTAAACCCGTTTTCTGAAGTTTCTATATGATTGATGCGGTCACTGCGAAATTGCCTAAAGTCATTTCTTTCCAGACAATAGGCGACAATATACCAAAAGCCTATTTCATGAACTATACCTATTGGTTCAATCGTTCGATGTTGAGGCTCATCATCCTTGACACCTTGATATATAATTTTAATCTGCTTTTTATTGGCAATAGATTCTATCGCCGAACTTAACACATGCGGAACCTGCTCTGGAAAAATCTGAGTACTCTGCTTTCGCATTATAATCTGCTCCTGCATATTCGTAACCATATCCTGCTCATTCCCCTTAAGGATAGCTTTGATTTTCATCAAAGCTGAAGCATATTGGGCAGCACTCGCCTTATCCAGGTATTTCTCCGCCAATTTTTCTGCTGCTACAAAGCATAGGGCTTCCTCCTTACTGAAAGATACCGGTGGCAATCGATAACCATCCATAATGCTATAACCCATGCCGGCCTCGCCAATTAAAGGTACGCCTGCCTGTTCAAGACTCTTAATATCCCTGTAAATTGTCCTGAGGCTCACATCAAATCGATCTGCCAATTCCTGCGCTTTAACGACTCTTTTGGACTGCAATTGAATAAGAATCTCTACAATACGGTCAAATCTTTTTTTAAGGTCTACAGACATTGAGTTACGGCTTAAATATCGCTTAGTTTAAAGGTATCCTTTAAACGAATTCCTTTTTCAGTATACTGCAAAGTTGCACATTCATGTACAGAATCATGTTCTAAAAACATAATATATTCATTGTCAACAATCTCAGACCAATAATCCTGTCTCTCTTGCATAGTCACTAATGGCCTAACATCGTATCCCATTACATATGCAATATGGATATGACCTACTGATGGTAATAAATCTGCCATATAAAGAATCGTCTTCCCTTTGTATTGAATTTGCGGGAGCATCATCGCTTCGGTATGCCCATAAGCAAAGCGCATATTGATTTCTGTATCATATCGCGGATTTTGAATATCAATAAAATTCAATTGTCCGCTTTCTTGAATCGGAAGAATATTCTCCTTTAAAAAAGACGCTTTTTCTCTAGGATTAGGATTTACTGCCCATTCCCAATGCTCTTTGTTGGACCAATAACGTGCATTTTTGAATGCGGGTAAGAGTTTTTCTCCTTCTCGTATTATTGCTCCGCCACAATGATCAAAATGAAGGTGGGTCAATACCACATCTGTTATATCGTCGCGATGAAATCCCAGCTTGTTCAAGGATTTATCCAACGTGTCATCTCCATGCATATAATAATGGCTGAAGAACTTTTCGTCTTGTTTATCCCCGATTCCAGTATCCACAAGCGTCAGCCTTTTACCATCTTCAATGAGCATCAAGCGTGTTGCCCAAGTACATAAATTACGTTCATCTGCAGGATTGGTCCTTTGCCAAATACTTTTAGGTACAACCCCAAACATGGCACCACCATCCAATTTGAAAAATCCCGTATCTATACTATGTAATTTCATCGCTTTTCCTTTTCCATAAAAATCACACTTTCATTTCGCTAAACCAAGGAAAATATCGAAATCGAAAGAAATCAACTCATTATCAGTAATAATGGTACTTATTTCGGTAATCCATATACGGTTTTATTTGTTTATTCTATTGAACTTTGAATTGTAATATAAAGGAAATGAAAAAGATAATTCATCTATTGATTCTATTATTCATAACCGGATCACAGGTATTTGCCTGTAAATCCGCTCCAAAAATGATAGAGAGTCAAACTGAAACTGACGAAATTAATGCTGAGCGGATCGCAGTAGTATATCTTTCACGAACAAATAACACAAAAGTTCTAGCTGAGATGATTCATGCGGTGGTGGGAGGAGATTTGATCGCATTAGAAACACTTAATCCTTATCCTTCTGATTATAAACAGATGGTGGATCAAGTAGCTTCGGAAAATAATAGAAATTATTTGCCACCTATTAAGACTAAAATTGACTTAAGCCAATATGATAAAATCTATTTAGGTTTTCCAACTTGGGGAATGCAACTACCCCCACCAATGAAAAGCTTTCTCAATAAATATGATTGGAAAGGAAAGGTTATTGTTCCTTTCAATAGTAACGCTGGATATGGCTTAGGAAGTTGTCTTGAAGATCTAAATACCTATGCTAAAGGAGCAACAATATTGGAAGCCTTTAGTACCAAAGGTGGAATTGAACGAGATGGAATCAAATTGGCAATTGAAGGGGAAAGAAGGTTGGAAGTTGCTAAAACATTAAATGATTGGTTATTAAAATTAAATCAAACTAAAAAATAAGCGAAAATGAATACAAACAACCGTAGAGAATTTCTTAAGATTGGAGCTTTGGCTGGATTAGGTCTTATCAGCTCCAATGTTTTACAAGCTAAAGATCCAAACATGAAGGAATATGAAGAAAAATTGATTGACCTAAAATCAGAAAAACGGATTTTAGGTTCGGGAAAGCATCAATTGGAGGTTGCAGCAATTGGCCTCGGTTGTATGGGAATGAGTTACCATAGGAGCTTCGTTCCTGATCGTCAGATGAGCATTAATTTAATCCGTAAAGCTGCTGAATTAGGTTTGAACTTATTTGATACTGCTGAAGCATATGGTCCTCATTCCAATGAGGAATTAGTTGGAGAAGCCTTGCAGCCCATCCGCAAAGAGATCCTGATTGCTACAAAATTTGGATTTGTTGATGGGATGCCTTCCAAAGGCCTTGACAGCAAACCAGAAACCATTAAAAGGGTAGTAGATCAATCCTTAAAACGCTTAAGGACAGATTATATTGATCTTTTATATCAACATCGAGTTGATCCAAATGTTCCGATGGAAGATGTTGCTGGTACTGTAAAAGAATTGATTCAAGCTGGTAAGGTTCGCAACTTTGGGTTAAGCGAAGCTAGTGCTGAGAATATTCGAAGAGCTCATGCAGTTCAGCAGGTAACCGCTTTGCAAAGTGAATATTCCCTTGTCACAAGACAACCGGAACAGACAGTCATCCCAGTTTGTGAAGAATTGGGAATCGGTTTTGTTCCATACAGTCCCTTAAGCCGTGGATTGATTACAGGTTATATCAATGAAAGGACAAAATACAATGCCAGCAATGATAACCGTCCAGCATTACCTCGATATCAAAAAGATGCAATCATTGCGAATTGGCCACTAATTGATACTTTAAAGGATTTTGGTGATATGCGTGGACTTACTGTCGCCCAGGTAGCATTGGCTTGGATCTTGGCTCAAAAGAAATTTATCGTTCCAATTCCAGGAACTACTAAATCGGCTCATCTGCAAGAAAACTTTGACTCAGCAACTTATGATTTCAACCCTGAAGAATTGCGTGAGTTAACAGCTAGCATTGATAAGATCAAAATTGTGGGTGAAAGAGCTGTTGGACAACAAGCCCAGCAAATTAACAATTAAGCCTGGTTATCTTAATTGTTATTGAGATGGATAATTTACTACCTTAATCTTTTTAAATAGGTACTTAATTGAAAAACATGAAAATATTAAAGTCGATTATACTTTTCGTTCTTTTTTTAGGCTACATTCCTGCTTTTTCACAAGGATTAGAAGATATTGATTCGAAAGGAAAGAACAAACAGTTAGTACGTATAGCAGAATTAGAAATCTTACCTGAATATTGGGAAGAATACAAGGAAATTTTAATTTTTGAAGCTAAGAAATCTGTTGAGAAAGAGGATGGGGTAATATGTATCTTCCCAATGGAAATGAAATCAGAGGAATATAAAATTAAAATCCTCGAAATCTATGCTAATCAGAAAGCCTATGAAGAACATCTCAAGACTCCACATTTCCAAAATTATAAAACCAATACATTGAAAATGGTCAAGGATTTTAAATTATTAGATATGAATGCATTAGATAGACAAACCATGCAAGCAATATTTAAAAAGAAAAAATAGACTTACAGATTAAAAACCGTAATTCTGGTAAGCTAAACTGTAATATGTATACTTTTTTAATTTTTCTTAATAGCATCTTTGAAGCTGTTAGTTAGAGTTATTAGAAAATAATAGCATCTATTTAAGGGGACTAGGGAAAAGTCCCCTTTTTATTTTAAAAATCCCGCACTAAAGCCCCATATTTTAAAAATCATTTCCTGAAATTTTCCT
>JBEBTR010000057.1:0-18405 GCA_040393725.1 Sphingobacterium endophyticum
GTCAGGACATCATTATTCTTCCAGTTTCTTTTGATTTCAAGTACCTTTCCAGGTTTGGCATCGACTGTTAATTTTTCTCCGTTCACACGTATTGTAGGATTATTCGTCCATGAAGGGATTCTTACTTGATAAGGAAAATCAATAACTTTTTCTTGGTGGCTAATTTTTAAATTAATGGTATGTTCAAATGGATAGAAGGTTTCCTGTTCGATATGAACTATTTGTCCTCGATCACCCACTTTAACATCTACGGAAGAAGGTGCATAAACCATAGATCCTACCCCTTTATTTGCAGTTGCATAGTATAGATTCTGTGTGAATTTTGGCCAGCCTTGGTGCATGTTTGATGTACAGCATGGATAACCTGTCAATAACCCAAAAACAACATCTGTTCCTTGGTGGTTTACATCAAAATTATACATCTGCCTTGTTATCTGAACCTGATTTGCTTGTTGAAAATATTGCCTTCGCATAAAGTCATCAGAGATTTGCGTAGGCAGGGCATTAAAAGCTATCTTTTCTAAATGTTCAGCAAATCCTACATCCCCTGTTATCTCTACCATTTTCTCTAAAGAAAACATGAGTTCAACAGCAGAACATAATTCAGATCCTTGAGTTGGATTGTTTCCGTGAAGACCTTCATCACCACCATACATTCCTTGAGCCTGGCCATTGAATAACTTAATGTCTGATAAGCCTTGTTTTACTGCAGATAAATATTTCGGGTCTTTGCTTTGTTGGAAATAAATTGCAGGTTCCTTAAGGCCTTGTGCCAAATTCACACAATGAATACTACGATGAGTAGCTAACATATCGCGCTGTAAAAACTTTTGTGTAAAATCAAATCCTTGAGCATGTAGGATCTCAGCTAGCTCTAATAATTTAGGATCTTCAGTGATATTATAAAGCCAATAAACCGCCTGTAGATTATCAGCAGATCGATATTCAGCCCAAAAGGTCCAATGACCAAGTGGTTTTTCTTCTAAAGTTTTTAATTGATAATGAAAATACTTGGAAAACAGATTCACGACTCTTTGATCATGGGTTGCTGCGTAATACTGTTGTAGGATTTTAAGCATAACCATTTTTGGCCACCAATCATGGGAGTTATTTCTTTGAATTCCTGGTTCATGATCATAGTCTATTGCAGGCCCAAAATATCCGTCTTCAGACTGACTTTGAATAGCCCATTCTACCCATTGTTGTGCTTTTTGTTGTAAAGCTTTATCATCTAAAAGGTAAGCCAAAGGTAATAGTCCATCAACCCAATATGGCCCTCGCTCCCATTGATCTCCATCTCCACCTAACCAACCGTTTCTCTCCCCCATAACCAATGGATATAATTTATCTAATTGACCAGTAGCACCATTTTTTTGGCTTAAGAGCATCTCTTTTAACCATCCTTTGGGCTTAATTGCTCCCAAAGGAAGTTCCATAAATGGTTTTTGTTGTAATGGAGCTTTATTCTGAATGTAGGGTTGAGCAAATAAAGGCGATGAAATAAGACTCAACAGCATACAGATTAACGAATTTCGGAAACGTTTATTCATGGAATTAGGTTTTTGTTGTAGAGAAATGGTTAGATATTTTCCTACGAAGAGTCAAGATAAGATTTTTTGATTAAGCTTTAGGTATAAAAAATCAAGAAAATGGCATATAGGGTTTGTCATTGGGCATTTTCTTGGTTACCTTTAAAGCTTAAGCTTGAAAAGCATGCCTGAAGAAATTGTCCGCTTAGAAGATGTCGATAAAATTTATAAGACCGGTGATACCAGTATCACAGCATTAGAAAAAACTTCAATAAGTTTTGAAACGAATAAGCTAACATTAATCATGGGACCTTCAGGATCCGGAAAAACCACTTTATTATCAATTATTGGCTGCATTATCTATCCAACCCATGGAAAAGTTTTTTATAAAGATCAAGAAGTAACTAAATTTTCCGAAAACAAATTAGCAGAAATAAGACTTCATGAAATAGGTTTTGTATTTCAGCAATTTAATTTATTAGAGCCATTAACTGCTTTGGAAAATGTTATGCAACCTTTATTGTTGCAATCAATACCACATAAAGAAGCTAAAGAAAAATCTGCCTCAGCACTTGAAGCCGTTAGTATGTCAGATCGATTGAATAATTTACCAAAAAAATTAAGTGGAGGTCAAAAACAAAGAGTGGCAATTGCCAGAGCATTAGTAACAAATCCGAAAATGATTCTTTGTGATGAACCTACAGCTTCCTTGGATGCTAAAAGTGCTGCAGTTATCATGGAAGAATTAAAGCAATTGGCAAATGATGGAAAAGCGGTAATTATCGTTACTCATGATTTAAGATTAAGAAAATTTGCTGATGAGATTATATATGTTGAAGAAGGAAAAGTTTCAAATACCATTCAGAATGAAGAAGATTATAAATAATATCTCCTATATCTTACTATTATTGGCAACATTCTGTTTATTGGGCTGTAATAATAAAGAAAAGAAAAATCAGGATAAATCGGCCTCAGACACGGTCTTAAGAGTACAAGAAGTAGTAGCAATAGGCAAAGTAGTTCCAGCAGATGGATGGATTCAAATTAGTAGCCCCACCAATGGTTTAATTGAAGAAATTTTAATTAAAGAAGGTGACGAAGTACAGAAAGGTCAAACGCTTCTGAAGCTCAAACAAAGTATTGCAAGTTTAGATGTAGAACAAGCGAGAGCGGAATTGGAAAGCTTAAAAGCAAATAATCAGGTAAATCTGCAAGACCTGGAAAAGGAAAAAATATTATTGGCTGAGCTCAAGTCAAAATATGAAACATCAAAACAACTTTACAGTAAAAATGCGGAAACTCGAGAGAAGGTCGAATCAGATCTATCTAATTATAGACAGCAACAAGAGAAAATAAATAGTGTAAATAAACAAATCCAATCCAACAGATTTACAGAGAAAGAGCAACGAATTCAAATTGAAAAATCTCAGCAAACCCTTAATGACTTTAAGGTGGTGGCTCTTAAGAATGGAATTATTTCCGATTTGAATGCTGAAGTTGGGCAATCAGTAATTAGCAATGATAATTTAGGAACAATGGTTGAAAATCACTATTATCTTATTGAAGCAGAAGTTGATGAATTATTTGCAGATAGCGTTCAGGTTGGTCAAATCGTAGAAATGAATATGGTTGGAAAAACAGCAGTTATTTCAAAAGGGAAAATCATTTATGTTAGTCCGACATTGGCAAATAAATCTATAATATTTGAAACAGCAAATGAAGCTGAGGATCGCCGTGTTCGAAGGATAAAAATTGAACCTGACAATTCTTCTAATTTATTAATCAACGCGAAAGTTGAATGTAAGATCAAAATAAATTAATATGTTAGGATTGGCTTGGAAGTTCATAAAATTTGATCGAGCGAAAAGCTTTGGGATTGTTACTGCAATAGTAATCAGTGTATTTTTAATTGGTCAGCAGCTAAGCCTTTTATTCTTTTTAATGGGACTGATGGGAAATTTGGTTAATAATGCGGAAATTCATGAGAATGACCTTTGGATTATAGAGTCACAGAGTAAAAACATCAATTCAATTAACAGCATAGACCAACGATCAGTTCAAGAGTTAGCGAGTTTGTCTGGGATTGAGCGTGTAGTACCAGTCGTATTAACAAATGCACAAGCTACATTTCTTGATGGTAAAACCGCGGCAGTAACCCTTGTTGGAGCACCAGCTCCTGAATTTATTATGGGACCTATTGAGAGTAGGATTGATAGCGGAAGCATCCTTAGTTTACTTCAACCCATTTCAGTGAGTGCAGAATATTTTAATGCTAGAACATGGGAAACATCTTTATATCTAAACAAGCCTATTGAAATTAACGGAAAAAGTGCAAAAGTTAGCGTAATTACCAAAAATGCTCAAGCATTTGGAGCAAGTTATATGTACACAAGCTTGGAGAATGCCAGGTATTTTGGAAATATTCCCAATGACAAAGTCAGCCTTATCATTGCAAGATTAAAACCCAACCAAGATAAAGAACAAATTATGCAGGTCATAGATGATAATTTTTCACAGCTGAAGGCTTGGGATGCTAAAAAATTAAGAAGTTCCACAGTAAAGGAAATTTTAATTTCTTCAAATATGGGTATGAGTTTCGGAACTCTGGTCGTCTTTGCCATGATTTCAGGCTTTTTCATCATTGGACTAACGCTCTACTCCTCAGCCCTGGATCGAATAAAGGATTATGGAACCTTAAAAGCAATTGGAGCTAAAAATAGATTTGTAAACCGATTAATTGTTGCTCAAGCTTTTTTGTATGCTAGTATTGGATATATAATCGCAATGTTCATGATTTATGGTTTTAAATTCGGTGTTGCTCAAAGCGGATTGAATATTAATGTTTCCCTTCCATTTGCATTATTTTTACTATTAGTTACGATGATAATATCAATCGGAGGCTCTCTATTCGCAGTCCGCAAAATATCTAAGTTAGAACCTGCATCTGTTTTTTAATATGAAGGAATTTATAAGCTGCATACTATTCATAATAATCTGTTTTCAGAATTTAACAGCTCAATCTTTGAGTATAGAAGAATTATGGAAGCAAAAAGATAAATCAAGTTCAATCCAACAAAAAAAACTTAATGTTGATGCTCAGATTGAGCAGATAAATATCCGTAAATCGGAGCGTATTCCTATTATCTATGGAGATGCGAATTTACAGCGAAATTTAATAATACCTATTACTCCAGTTCCCGCTATTGCATTCGACCCAAATGCTGCTGAAGGAGCCATCCTACCGTTAAAATTCTCAACAAAATGGAACTCAAAGGCTGGGTTACAACTGGAATGGGATCTTTTTAATCCGAATTCTAAATTTCAGAAAGAAGAGGATGTTCTTGCTTTTGAAAGAGCTAAAATTGAAGAGTTAAAAGAGATTGACAATTGGAAATTGAATGCTACGTTAGCATATGCATCAATTGTATTAGCAACAAAACAATATCAAGCAGCTATTGAAGATAGCACCTTGTTTTCAGAAATTAATCAAGTTAATTTGGATCGATATAAAGCCGGTCGTGGAAGCTCTGAAGAATTAATTCTTTCCCAACAAGAATTGGAAAGGAAAAGAATAAGGTTATATGAATCATGGTCGATTTTACAGGAAGCAAATCTAGAACTTAATAGGTATTACTTTAATGAGGATATAAATTTCTTAAGTAGTGATATGAATGAAATAATTAATTCTGCTCAAAATCAAGAGTTCAACAAATTTGACTATGAACTAATTGAATTGGACCAAAGATTATCAAATATTCAATTAAGAGGAATTAAAAGACAAGTACTCCCCTCCTTAACCTTTAATGCCTATTATGGTTCTCAATTTTTTAATAATGAATTAAACCTATTAGATAAAAGTAATTGGTATGGATACAGTTATGCAAATATTGGATTAAAGGTTCCGATATCAGCTTATTTCACCAATTCTTCATCGGTCAAAAAGGCCTTAATTAATGAAAAGATATATGCTGCTCAACTTGAAGAGATAAAGATTAACGATGATATCGAAAACAAACAAAAATTAAGTAAGGTTACTTTTGCTAAGCAGAAATTGGAAGGGTTAAACAAAATATTCATCCTTGCTGGACGTCAGAAAAAAGAAAAATATGATGCTTACCAATCAGGAAGGATATTGTTAAGTGAATTCAACAAAGTAAATAGTGATTATTTGAAAGCTCAACAAGATGTTTGGCAAGCAGAGTTCGACTTGCTAAATACTATTTTAGAATAAGTTAAATCTTATTATACTCCCATTTTTTTTCTAAATGCAAATAAATAGCTACATTTAGTTATATTTTGTAGCTACAACTACAGACGGAACTAACCAGTATTTAATTTATTAACCATGAGTACGATTATAACCATTATTATTATCGCTATTGTCATTGTTGTGCTCGCTCAAACTTTGTTTAAAGGAAATTCTTCTAATAACAATGTAAAGCTTCAATTTTCTGAAAATGATTTTGAAATCATCCGAAATGATAAGATCATTTTAGTAGAGGGCCCAATTTACAATGAAGTCAAATCTGCATGTATGGATTTTTGCAACCAATACAATAAAGAAAACTATAATGTTATCATAAAAATTATCCGATTAGATCCCACGACATCCTTATTGGTATTTCCATATGAAATAGATTTTAACTCATATTGCTACTTAGTAAATTATTTAGAATTTCCTATTAACCAAAAATATAACGCCAAAGTGACAGGTTGGCTTACATCCAAAAGGATCGATGAATGGATAGATAGCCGATCAGTAAATAAAAAAATCATGGTATATAATTCTTTTGATTTAGAATTGGCAGATTGTGTTTTATTTACAACAATGGATCAAATTGGATATAAAATTGCTTTTAGCAGCGAAAAAAATCCCAAAGAAATGGAAAGTCCCGAAAGAATGTATGAGCCTTGCTACAAAATTGTAGAGGACCCTTACTTTATCAAGGGTGAAATAATTACAGGATTCGAATAGATTTAGCCCTGTCATTTTAACATTTCGTCCTTATTTAATAAGATCGGAAAATTTTTAACAAATGAAATATCATTGAATTCTTCATAAAATATTGAGTTACAATAATAAAATGTTAAAATTCGTTAAAGGAAATCGAAATTCTATTTTCGGCACGGACATTGAAATAAACTAATCAAATTTCATAATTTAGGTTAATAATTGGTTAGTTAAAACTCCTTAGGCTCCCCGCCTTAGGAGTTTTTTTTAATTACTTAAAATTAATTTAACACTAGTACCTCGATAGTTTTTTTATATTTACAATATTAACTACTTAATTCTACTTCATATATAAGTAATAATGAAAAAACCAATTACAAAACGATTATTTATTTTTCAATACCTAATATTTCTTTTTACAATTTTTATAGTGCAGTCATGTGGTCCGAAGGAAAAGGATGATATAAAACCAACACCAGTAGATCCCAAGCCTGACCCAGAACCAGAAATAGAGCAAAAGGAATTCTCTTACAAGATTTCAAAGGATTTTAATATTGAATTTTCTGAATACTTAAAAGGAATAAAGGTTAAAGATTTACAGGAAAATGATGTTGCCAAACATTTTGGGAATCGATTAACTTATATTAAACCAGACTCTTTATATATCAAAGAAGATTCTCTATCTGTATTTAGCCAAAAAATGCCCAAACAATCCTATAAGATTAAATGGGAGAATGATTTTCTTCAAATATTCGATCAAAAAAATAATGAATGGAAAAATTGGGCGAAGAGAGACCCTAAAGATTCTGTGATAACGATCAATATCAGCTTTTATAAAAAAACAATTTTAAATAAGGAAAGAAGTAACCTTTCACTAGGTCAAGTTTATGGTTTTATGGATAAAAAAGCTATGCTTGATTCAGACGCTAAGAATAATTCAGAATTGATTTGGATGTCCAGAAATTATGTTTTTAACCTAATAAAAAAGAAATAATGAAATTTAATTTTCCCTTGATATTATTTAGTTTATTTTTTGTTTCTACAATCCATGCACAGACCAAAAATACATCCACAAAGTTTTTCAGTAAATCACCTAATGAGATGTATCTGGGAGCAGTATTAAGTAAAAAATCCATCAATACAGAAAAACATGAATTGATTGATTTTAAATCTAATATTAAACTTGACATCTTAGCATCAAATATTAAATATGAGTTTCCTGCATATAATCCCTCTCTGGAAAATATGACTAAGATAATTAGAGAGGAGATAAAGAAAAATGGGCTTCCTGTTACAGGAACTGGGGCGGCTGTGGGGTCAGTAGCTAAAATAGCGAACATACAATCTATTAATAACTATTTCGGTGAAACGATGGATCTATCAAAATGGTTGAATATTGATGCAGAAAACGTGGGTAATAGAAATATAATGGCTGTAAGTTTTGAAGTTCCACTTTTTGATCTTTTTCTGGATGTTTCTTCACAAGAACTTCAAGATTATCAAGAGGAGATAAAAAATCTTAAAAATGAAGATCTATTTTATATATGGGGTATTAATTGGGGAAGAAAGGCATTGGTTATTATTCAATCTGATTTTGATGAATCCAAAATGACTCCTGTAATTAACAAACTAATCGCCGGAGAATCTTTAACAGAAAATGAAAAAATAATTTTTGAGACCTCCACAATTTCATACAATATTTTTCAAGATTATCCTTTAAAATTAGATAATGAAAATCCATTTAAGGCTATTGTAGATTATTTGAACGCTCCAATAACAGCAGACAACTATGGAAGTGTTATTCAAATATTCGGAAATAATTTAGATGGCACTAACTTCGAAAACAGTTATTAAGATTGAAGTTTTGTCATTTTATTAGGGCCAATTCTCTTAATATTAGGATAACCAAAAAATCCAGTTGATAAATGAATTTCTAAAGAATCCGGATGTTTAATTTGATTCCTGAATTCTTTAGATAAATTTATCCTTTTATAGAATCCATTTTTAAATTCAGCTTTTACTACAGTTGTCTTATCAGTTTGATCTTTTAAAGCAAAAACTTTATTTACTTTACATTTTACCTTATAATTTGAAATATCAACCTGTTCTGATGATAATAAATAATTAATTCCTAAAAACGAAAAGGTTAAATATGTTCCAATGATGATGGAAAAGTAAAACATAGATTCTATTAATCCTAACTCTTTAAATTTCCTGGATTTTCTAAAAGGTATAAATACCAATACCCCGAATACAAAAATACTCAGAATTACTGTTAAGTTAATTAGTGTTTCTCAAACAGAAAATAACTGAAAACATTCAGAATTATAGCAGATAGGAATAACTTATCAAAAAGATGGAGATTAAATGATTTAAGAATTTTCATATTAAAGCAATATGTACAACTAAAAAAACGGCACCTGCAAATATACAAAATTTCTTCACTTTAATTTAAAGTAACAATAATGAAAATTTAATAGGTTTTTTTGGATGGTTAAAATAAAATAATTTAATAAATATTTACATTTGAAATATATTATCTTAATAAGAATAATTTAAATATTGTTATTTTTGTAACAAAGGAGAGAAAAAAATAAACTAAAGGATAAAATGAAATAATATTTAATATCTTATTATGATTCATATTGTATTTACAGGATCTATTCTGATTTTTTTTAGTGCTGTTTTATTTACTAATTGGATTGTCACTAAAGACACATTATTGATAAAATATCTTTCCTGGATATGGTTATCGGTTATTGCCTTGCTATCATTTTATATTTTATTGATTTATTCTCCCAACACTTTTATTTAGTTTTTTATTTAGCCTTGAAAAACTATTAGTTCAATCCCTAAACACTTAACTTTATCTATGACTTGTTGAGACGTTAAGATTTTTGATACATCACTCCTATCCATCTTTACGTTCCTGTACCCCTCATGGCCAACATTTTCCATTTCACTCACATTCAAACCAGGACGTTCAATGAATAGATAGGTTTTAAAATACTGGGAAAACTAATCATAGAAATTTATTCTTGGTAACTATTATTTTAAATCAATGTAAGTGAATAATATTTTTTTATTCCAAATTATATCAAATTGATGCTTTTTACCAATTGATTTACAAGATCTTATGTTCCAATAATTTCAAACTGTTTTTTTATTTATAATAATCTGTAACATTTTATCGAGGATTCCATCTAAAGGAAAACAAAAGGAATTATTATGAACTTAAAAAACATCACACTAACATTAGTTGCAATTATCGCATCCTTTTTAATCGCTTTTTCTCAATCAGCGGAAGTTCCATTTAAAGTTGAAAAAAATGGAAAGGGTAAAGAAAATATAATTCTCATTCCAGGCTTTGCATCCTCTGGCGATGTATGGGATGAAACTGTAGAAAAATTGGGAGACAATTATACTTCCTATATATTAACAATGCCGGGATTCGCTGGTGTACCGGCTCAATCTGATCCAACATTTAATGATTGGAGGAATCAAATAATCAATTATATCAAAGAGGAAAAAATTGAAAACCCAATTCTAATTGGACATAGTATGGGTGGGGTTTTGGCTATGGATATTGCTGCTATTGAGCCTAAACTTATTGCGAAGATTATCATCGTAGATGCTCTACCTTGTCTTGCCGCTTTATCCGACCCAAACTTTAAATCAAATCCAAACTTAGATTGTTCATCAATGGTAAAACAGTTTAATACAATTACAGAAGAACAATTTACGGCAATGCAAAAACAAACTATGGGAACTTTAGTGACTGACCCAAATGATCAAAAATTACTTCTTGATTGGTCCTTACAATCCGATCGTCCAACATTCGCTAAAATGTTCTGTGATTTTACAAATGTTGATTTACGTGAGTCTATTAAAACAATAAATTGCCCATCTTTGGTTTTATTAAATAGTCAATTTACCCAAATCAAGCCAGCAATTGAACAGCAATATGCAAACTTAAAAAATGTAGATATTGAATATGCAGAAAATAGCCTGCATTTTATCATGCTTGATGCAAAAGATTGGTATTTTGAAAAAATCCAAAATTTCCTAAAATAATGGAATTTGATAAAATATATGAAAGTCATTGGGACAAGATCTACCGCCTATGTATGGGTTATGTAAATGATCCAGATCAGGCGAAAGATCTTACCCAAGAAACCTTTATAACCGTTTGGGAGAAGCTTCCTACATTTAGAAATGAATCAAACATTGGAACTTGGATTTATAGGATAGCCACGAATACATGTTTAAGTCAGATAAAAAAAAGGGATAAAGTAAATAAAGCAATTGAACTCGATAATATGAATCTCCCTGAAACCTCTGACATGGATGATGAAATTAAATTATTGTATCAATTTATTTCGGAATTACCAGAATTGGACAGAATTATCATCTCCCTGGAGCTGGAAGAAATTAAACAAAATGAGATATCAAAGATTGTAGGGTTATCGGATAGTAACATCAGAGTTAAAATTCATAGAATTAAAGAAAAACTAACATTAAAATTTAAAAATCATGGAAAATAACGAAATCAACCTTTCTGGAATATGGAAAAAACAAACGTCAATTTCTCCAGATTTCCAAGATTTAATGAAGAAAATTAAAGCATATAAAAAAGAAAGCGATGTAAAAAGATGGATTTCGAATATTAGTTTGGCATTGACTTGTATAGTTTTGATTTCAATATGGATTTTGTATGATTCTGAAACTATCCTTCCTAACCTAGGCATTTCTTTAATTATTCTGGCAATAGCAATTTCATTGATTAAATTCAATCAGTTCTATAACGGTTTTGAAGATTTAGACAAAAGTTTAGATAATCAATCCTACTTAAATGTTCTATTGGAAATACAAAAGAAACAACATGCTATTCAAACTAATTTTATGAACATTTATTTTATCCTTTTAACATTAGGATTGATCATATACATTTATGAATTTGCTTCAAGAATGACTATGATTTATGGAATAACAGCTTATGGATTGACACTAGCATGGATTGCTTTTGTATGGTTTTATTTAAAGCCTAAGATGGCCAAGAAGCAAAATCTCAAAATCATGCAGTATATTAATTCTATTGAAAATATTATAGAAAATAACAAATAAAAAAATCCCTGAAGAGAAATTCTTCAGGGATTTTATTTTATTTGTTATTTGATTATTTGCCAAATAAACGAGCAAAAAATCCTTTCTTTTTATTTTGCCCATATCCGTAACCATACCCATAGCCATACCCACCATATCCATAGCCATAGCTTCCATAAGGTGTTTTACCAAATTTCACCCCATTCAAGAGGATTGACATGTTAGTTAAGGCACCTGCATCATAGATTTTTTGAATATCAGGAAGCTGTCTTCTATCCATTTTACCAGCACGTACCACGAATACAGTAACATCTGTAATTCTGTTAACGATATCAGCATCAGCCACAATTCCTAATGGAACATTATCTACTATAATATAATCGTAACGCTCCTTCAATTCAGCAATTAAATGGTCTAAACGCTCACTTAATAAAAGCTCAACTGGATTAGGTGCAATTACCCCGATAGGAATAATATCTATTTCAGCATCTACCCTATCTTTGTATATAATCTCATCCACAGTAACCGCAGCATCTGACAAATAATGTGTAATACCAATTGGCATAGGAAACTTTGTGATATTACTTAAAGTTCCCTTTCTTAAGTCAAGATCCACAAGAACAACCTTTTTCTTAAGGAAAGTCATGCTCACGCCTAAGTTGATCACAGAGAATGTTTTACCGGCACCAACATTAAAGGAAGTGAAGGTGATAACCTTTTGTTTTTTATCACCAGAAGACATGAAACTTAAATTCGTTCTAAAGATCCTGAATGCCTCTGTAACTTCATCAACTCCTTGTTCTTTAATAACAATTTCACTTTTTGCACTCTTCATTTCAGTAGAGAATGGAATCTCACCAACAAAAGGTACATTAATCGCATCTTCGATATCCTTACGATTTCTGATTTTTGTATTCAACAGCAACATCAACAACAAGATTGCTGCTGGAACAGCGATACCAATTGCAACACCCAAAGCAACTTTCTTGAATTTACTTGGGTAGAATGGCATATCTGAACCAGACGCAGAGTCAATAACCCTGATATTATCATCTGTCATTGCTCTATTGATAGCATTCTCCTCGCGTTTATTCAATAAGAAGATATATAGTTCTTCAATTACTTTTTGTTGTCTTTCCGCAGAAAGCATAATTCTTTGTTTCGAAGGCAGGCTTCTAGCTTTACCAATAGCAGCATTCTCCTCATCACGCATGTTATTCATTCGAATTCTGTATCCGGAAATAACATTATCAATTGCGCGGGCAATATTCTGACGTACTTGAGTTAAAGCATTGTTCATGTCTTGAACAATAGGGTTTTCTGAACTGTTTCCACTCATCAACCTATTACGCTTCAATAACAACCCGTTATATTCAGAAATTATGTCTTCAATACTTCCATCGACTAATCCTGTGTTACTTGGAATTAAATCATCAGCTCTACTTGGATCATTCAACCTTTGGCGCATGATTTCAACCAATTTCATTTGAGTCTCGATCTCTTTACTTGAGCTCTGATAGGTTCTAGATTCAGTCCAGTATTGTTCTCCAGCAGTTTTTACATCCAAGCCTTGATTCTGGGTTTTCATTCCCTCTAAACTTGACTCAACGCTGCTCAGTTCTTTTTCAATAATTACTAACCTATCATTGATAAAATCTGCCGTATTATTTGCAACAGTCTTTTTATCTTCGATGGTCATCTGATTATAAACTTCAATCAACTTGGTTACCATGTCCTCCGCTCTCAAAGGTGAGGTATCTTCCATAGTCATCTGAAGAATTTCTACATCTTCCATTTGAACAATCTTCAAATTACCTAGGAAGTATCCTACCATTGATTCGATAGGGCTCTTTGTAATTAGGATATTTTCTGAAAGATTTACACGATATTGTTTGTCGCTGTTCGGAGATATAAACAAATTACCGATTGGAGTTTTTGCCTCTGAATTTAGTTTTACAACTATTGTTTGTTCAGGGTCGCCTTTGGAAAAGTTGGAAAGCTCAACTTGGTTATTTCCTTTATATTTTAAATTGAAGGAAAATCCAGCATTTGGAGACACATTTGAAAATCTAACAATAAATGGAGAAGTCTTATACAACTCTACCATTCTAAGGCCGTCTTTTCTTTGATAACTTACATCTGCATTGAGTAGGTTGATCGTGTTACGCATCAACTCTTGAGACCTTAACTGTAGGATCTCACTATTCACATTCACAAAGTTGTAAAAGTTATTAGGTCTCGTAATCCTGGAAGCACTCATTGTGTTCGAGGCAGTTTTTACCATGATAGTTTGATCCTTCTTATACAAGAAAGGAGTTTTGCTATATTGATAATAATAATAACCTCCAAACAGCAATACTGATAATAAAAACCATTTCCAATTAGATATAAGGTACCTTAAGATATCCAATACCAAAAGAGATTGGTCTTGTTTTGCTTTTCCTTGAAAAGTTTTGTTTGATGAATGATTAACCATTAATTATTTATTTATTATTAAATAAAGCAAGTAGACTGACACCTAATGTTAGTATTGATGTACCAAAACCAATGTACCTCCATGTTAAATCTTCTCTCGGCGTAGGAACCGCTGATTTAGGTTTCACATAGACAATATCATTTTGTTTTAAATAGTATGTTGGGGAATCAAAGAAATTCACATCCTCAATATTACTTGTATACATTCTTCTATAGCCGTTTTCTTCCCTAATTACGGTAATCTCTTGGCTAAGTGCATTTGTCGTTAGACCACCACTTCTTGTAATTGCCTCTAATAAGGAAATCTGACCATCTTGAACATTTAAAATACCTTTTGCACCAATCTCTCCCATCATCATGACTTTCAAATTCAACAACTCAATTCTTACTAAAGGAGAATTAATTAAATTTTCATTTACTAGGCGATCATAGATGAATTTTTTCAATTCATCGACAGTCTTTCCTTCTGCAGGAATTATACCTAATACAGGAAAATCAATATTTCCATTTCTATCTACTAGGTATCCTTTTTCTGTTGTGGCACCAGTTGTTGCAGTAGTTATCTCCCCCTTATCACCCACATTATATATACCTCCATCTGGATTAAATGGTGCTGCCAATTCAGGAGTCTTTGAACTAATGATGATACTCAATCTATCATATTTCTGAACTCTTATCGAAGGAATTTCTTGCATTTTATACAAAGAATCCACGACCATATTCTCAAGGTAAGTCACCTTTTTAGAAACTACGCATGAACTTAGTGTTAACATAGTTAATGCAATTAGGCTGATAATTAATCTATTCATATTCAAGTTTATTTACTTTTTTAATTTCATTTAAACATAATTCTGCTGCTGCTGCATCAGGGAGACAATTTAATTGTCCAACATGAATTCTTTCTATTATGTTTTCTAAAACGCTTAGCATCGAAGAAAATATAGCTGAATTCCATCTTATAGCTGTGAAACTTGGCAACAATGCTACTAAAGAATCGACTCCTTTCTTCTTCCACTCCATTTTATTCTCTTTTGCTTGTGCCAACCTCACGATTGACATTAATTTTATTTTTTTATTAATATAGCATGCAGTTTTTCCACTCCATGGTGTTCCATATATATAAACTTCCTGATCAACAACTCTTACTGCAGGATTATCGTCATTCAACAATTTAAAACCTGGATTATTACCTATCCATAATCGACTATGTGTACTTTTGCCAGTTCCACTTTTACCTAAAAAGGATACTGCATAATCATCATTCTCTACAACAGATGAATGAATCAATGCTGTGTTATTTGAAAGAACTCTTTGCCCAAAGGCAACCATAATCATCCAACTCAAAATATTAGAATCATATAACTCTGCTGTCTTGATATGAATCTTTGAATTTATAAAAGCTTTATCACTGATCATTCTCCAAAGCTCAGTTTCTTTTGATTCTGAATTTTCAACAGAAGTGACATAATAATCAGCAATCTCTTCAAACTTAAATCGATCACCCCAGACTATTGAAACATCGCTTAATAATTTCGCATCAGATAGGTCAATATCTGAAGTTTCCGATGTCAGTTCAATATTCACTACCGCTTCTACCTCAGGGTTATATTCAATTTCAAAATCCTTAAATGATGGTAAACTACTTTTAACATCAATTGAATCTTCAAATGACAACCTAATCAGATTATCAGCTACCAAGTAGTCTGCTGTTTTCATTTAAATTGTGCTCTTAATAGTTAATTCTACTGCATATATACAGATTGAGTACATTTTTCTGCCAATCTAAGATCGTGAGTAACAAAAATTACAATCTTATCTTTTGCAGCAAACATCAATCTATCAATTAATTTCTCTGCAGTTTTTTGGTCTAATGCTGAGGTAACCTCATCAAAAAGCCAAATGCTGTTTTCTTTCATTAATGCTCTTGCAAGCGCTACACGTTGAGCCTGTCCCTCTGATAATCCATATCCTGACTCCCCTATTATCGTGTCCAATCCCTGAGGTAAATCATAAACAAATTCAGAACAACTCTGATATAACACTTCATATAGTTTCTCAGGACTAACATTTTCTGTATCGGTTAAGATATTCTCCCGAATTGTCCCAGAAAACAACTTATCTCCCTGAGGTACATATGCTATATTTACTCTGTGATTATGATTTATTGCTATAGTCTTTGAATCATTAACAACATAAATCTCACCTTTATTGGGTTGAATTAACGATAGCAACAACCTAATTAATGTAGTTTTACCCTTTCCACTTGACCCTATGATTGCTGTGGGTTCTCCCGCTTTAACTCGAAGGTTAAAACCATCAATAACACTATTATCTTCGTATTTAAAGCTTAGGTTCTTGATGACCAGTTCCTTTGGATCTTTTATAAACTCAGGCTGATACTCCGGCTCAACCTCTGTCTTAAAAACTTCTTCCACACGCTCTACAGCAGTCCTGAATTTGATGAAGATTGGAACAAAACTCATCAATAATAGCAATGGACCTTGAATTCTTCCCACCAACTGCAGGAATGCAGTCATCATACCGAAAGTAATTTCCCCAGACTTAAGCTTATATACCCCCCAAATAAAGGTTAATAAAAACCCTACATTAATTAGAAACTTCAAAGAACTTTGTGAAATCGTTGAAAAATTCAACAATTCCATCTTCAAATTGTAAATATTTGACTGGCTTTCCTCAACCTTTTTCCACCTAAAATTCTGCAAACCTAATGCCCTTAATGCCATTCTAAATCTTAAATTTTCTTGAACGACTTTACCTAAATTAGATTCCGCTGCCTTTAAGGAACGATTGATTGACCTCAATCTCTTAAAATAGATCTTAGTAAATATAAACAGTGGCGAAATTGCTAAGATTAAAAGTGCTAACATAGGGTCCATTGACCATAGTAAAGCAAAAGATGCAACCAATTTGATAATCGTAATCAAAAAGGTAATGAAAGTGTTGCCAATCATCTGAACAATTTCATTTGCATCATTATTTATTCTAATCTGCATATCACCGGTATGCCAATTCTTGATTACTTTCCACTTAGAAAGCATTTGAATCTTTATTAGATTATTTTGAAGCCCAATAAGCATCTTTGCTCTTGTCTTCTCATTAATCCATGACCCCCAAGCCTTGACAACCAAGCCTAGTACGATAAATAAAACTGTTAATATTAATGCCTTATCAACAGATTCCTTCTCTCCTCCTATAGCATAGTCTATCGCATGTTTAGACCAAATCACAAAAAACAAAGAACACGCAATTGCAATCAGTTCCAGGACAAAAAAGAATGTTAACTCTTTTTTATAGTCCTTTGCTTGTTCCCAAGCCCATTTCAGTTGATATGTTAGACCTGAAAGCAATGCTTTTATTTATTTACCCTTGAATAATATTGCATTATTGGAAACCAGATTGCCTCAGAAGGTGTTACTTTAACATATTTCATAAAGGAATCCCAAATCCTGCTTTTTTTATTTGCCCTATCCCCATTTAGATTGCTTTCCATGGATTTGAATTTTTCATTATGAAAACCAAAATTCCCTGCAACTAAAATATCCTCCATCATCCAATCGGCATCAACATTATTATTTAATGAATAAGGCAACCTATTTTCTTCTAATCCGATATATTTTACTAACAACTGATGCAATAAATTTATCCATTTATCAATCCCTAGTTTAGAATAAATAGATCGTAAATCCTTATCCTTTAATTCTGAATGATAATAAAAGTATACCCGTGCTGAATCGCATAGCTGCCTTATACCTATTCCAAAAGACAACAGGTGCTTTAAAATATGGCAATTCGCTTGAACAATTGTCTCCAACGCTGAAGGTATCTTAATTCTATTATCCTTTATCATTAAATAATTGGCATTGTTAACTTCTTCCTTCCTAATTTTTTTTAATACATATTGTACAAATGGATTGTGAATATCAAACATCCTTTGATGATGTTCTACCTCAAACTTTCCAAACATGTACTCTGAACTAAAACCAGGCATGGAATTAATATCCAATCCTTTATCGTTAATAATTTTGAATGCATCATCATAGGACTTCCTATCTTCAAAATAAAGATCTATATCTCCGCAAATACGGTGCAATGGATTAGGATAGCATTTTGCTAATCCTTGACCTTTAAGCAGAATGGGCGAAGCCCCTTTCTCCTTAAACAATGAAAATAATTCAGAAATCGATTCATTCATTATTTCATTCCTTTGACCTTGCTTTTCAACCCTAACTGCCCAATTCAATAAGAGAATCTTTGGCGGTTGATCTTTTAGATCTAATTTTTGAATCCCGTCAAATACGATACATTCTACGGTTTGATTTATACTAA
>JBEBTR010000058.1:0-18150 GCA_040393725.1 Sphingobacterium endophyticum
GATGTTCTAATTGCTGTTTTAATTGCCCAGATTGCCTTGATATTTATTGTTGTGGTAAGCTTAAATCCGTATTCTACGGAAATTAGCCAAAATATACTGCAAGAAATTGAAAAGGGTAATATTGCACATTTGAAAATAGATACATCGAGTTTAATTATTCTAACAATTAGTGGGATTATAGGCATTATTTTCTTGTATTATTTCTTTCATCTATTAGTAATAGGAATGAAAGTTGCCATAAATAGTAAAAAGTTATCACACACGATTGTTATCGTTGTACTAACACTTGTCCTTGACATGATATTAAAGATTACAAATCCTTATTTATAAAAAATGAGAAAGTATATTCTATTATTGGTTTCGATCTGTTGCTTTTCAATTGGATTTTCGCAATCGTTCGAAGGTAATTGGAAGGGAGTCTTGCAGGTTTCAGGAATGGATCTACCCTTAATTTTTGAATTTAAATACAATGGAAGTTGGGAGGGTACAATGCAAAGTCCAAAGCAAGCCCCAAATAAATTCCCATTAAGCAGTTTACGTGCAGAGGGAGATTCAATTTTTGTTGAATTAAAGAACATGGGGGTGAAGTATTCAGGTAAAATCTCTTCCGACCGTCATGCCGTAGACGGTCAATTTCAACAAGGTCAATTAAAAGCTAACCTTCAATTGAAGAAATTAACCGCTGATGAAGCAGATCAAGTTGCAAGATTTAAACGTTCCCAACGAGTAAATCCGCCATATAGTTACGATACTGTAGATGTAACTTTTGAAAATAAAATTGATAAAGTGAGCCTTTCAGGTACGATTACTAAACCCAAAACTGCAGGAAAATTTCCTGCCGTAATATTGGTTTCTGGTAGCGGGCCTCAAGATCGTAATGAAACCCTAATGGGTCATGAACCTTTCAAAATATTAGCAGACTATTTGACAAAGAATAATATTGTCGTTCTTCGATATGACGATCGGGGGGTAGGTAAATCCAAAGGAGATTTTAGTAAAAGTACAACAGGTGACTTTGGAAAAGATGCCCTTGCAGCATTAAACTTTTTGAGAAAACAGCCGCAGGTTGATCCCTTAAAGGTTGGAATTATCGGACATAGTGAGGGTGGACTTATCGCAACCATACTTGCAGGGCAACATGCTAGTGGTTTGAATTTCATTGTGACCCTGGCCGGACCAACAATTAAGATGGACTCTTTAATGTTACTTCAGAATGAAGCGGTCTTAAAATCTCAAGGAAAATCTATTTCTAAAGAAGATTTAGCAATGATTAAGCGGAATTATGAAATTATGGCTTCAGATATGCCAAGTGATAAAGCATTTGATGCTATTCGAAATAATATGAAATCCATCAAAGGAAGTCAAAATTTAGAAAGTGCAAATGAGATTGCTTCCTTAGTCACACCTTGGTTTCGTCATTTCATAAAAATAGATCCGATCCCTTTTATAAGAAAAATTAAAATACCTGTTTTTGCCGCCTTTGGAGGTAAGGATGTACAAGTTCCTGCAACTCCAAATATGCAAAGCCTGAAGAATAATCTTCCTAAAAATAAACTAGATCGATTTACAATATACCCTAGTCTAAATCACTTATTTCAAAATGCAAATACAGGAGCTGTTTCGGAATATATAGAAATCGAAGAAACCATGAATCTTGAATTAATGAAAGATATCGCCCAATGGATTAAAACACTCTAGATATGGGAAAATAAAAAATCCGTTCCATAACAATTGGAACGGATTTTTTTATTGTGGATAAGATATCCGCCTATTGGCGAATTATCCTGCATTGTTAATTGCTTGAATATCCTGGGTTTTGCTCTAAAGCTGGATTCACAGAAATTTCACGATATGGAATTGGAAATACTAATTCCTTTGCATTGTAGGAAAAGGTACCTATATTTCTTTTCGTTCTCTTTAAGTCATGAATCCTGTAGCCTTCAAAAGCTAATTCCTTATCTCTTTCAGTCAGTACTTCAGACAAGGTGAGTGAAGTTAAATTAGGTAATCCAGCTCGTTCCCTCAATAAATTTACATCATTCACCGGACTATCACCAACAGATGTACCTAACCTCAGATTACATTCAGCTCTAGTCAAATATAACTCGGTTAACCGCACAACTGGAATATTATCAAAATAATTGTACCACTTACGAGTAAACCAACCAGTTTTTGCCCCGTTGCCTGCATAAATCATTTGAGTTCTGCGCTTGTCCGTAGCATCATAAGTGTTATAATAGGATGTTAAAATGCTTAGATCTCCACGACCAACCTTACCACCAGTATTGTTTAAATAACTAGAGTAAAAAGTTGCTAAACCATCGTTTGAGGAACCTGCATTACTTTGTTCATTCTGTTGTATTTCAAATATTCCCTCAGAGGAATTTGGATTACGAAATGGTGCTTCTAGATTCGAAGCGAGAGAATATTCTCCTGATTCTATAATTGTATTAGCTAAATCTCGAGCTTTGTCATATTTTCCTTGCTGTAGATAAAGTCTTGCTAACATGCCTTGAGAAGCAGCGAGGTCTGCTGGGTAGTCTGCTAATTTAGAAATGGAGGCCAATAGATCCTTTTCTGCTTGTGCATAAGTTTCTGCCACCGTATTTCTTTTAATTCCCTTTACAATATCCTCAAATTTGGTAACCGCCTTCAATGTAATTGGGACACCTGGGCTTGCATTTGCAGCTCCAGCTTCGTATGGTAATCCATAAAGTCTCACCAGTTCAAAGTACATAATCCCCCTGATGAAGTAGGCTTTCCCTTCGACTTCTGCTTTCATGTCTTCGTCCGTAATAATCGGAAGAGCTTGTAAAACCGTGTTAGCGGCATTGATAGCTTTATAAGCATTCGTCCATGTTCTGGTTACATCTTCATTGGTCGCAATAATGTTTTGATTCGAAATATCGCGATAGGTTGAAAATGATCCGGTCCAGTTCAGGTAATTAGGACTGGCATATAAATCGGGAACCATCACTAAGTTGGTCCCATATAAAGCACCTTCTGCAATAATGGTATAAGCACCTATTAATGCATTGTTCACATCTGCAGGTGTTGATAAAGCTTTGTCAGACGATATATCGTCTACTGGTTCTATATCTAGTTTTTTTCCACAAGATCCCATCGTTAGTGCTACAACTACTGCGGGGATTGTAATATATTTTATAATGTTCATGATAATTCGCTTAGATAATTAAAAACCAACATTGATTCCAAAAGTAATAGTTCTTGGCTGTGGTGCAGTATAGAAATCCGTTCCTAACTGGTACCTTCCAGCAAATGTAGTATTGATCTCAGGATCATATCCGTTGTATTTGGTAAAGGTAAATAGGTTGGTCGCCGATACATAAATTCGTGCTGTTTGCATATACGCTTTATTTGCAATGCTGCTAGGAAGGTTATAGCCCAACACAACATTTTTTACACGGAAATAGGATCCGTCTTGAACGTACCTCGAAGAAGGACGAGTACCATTTGCCTCATCAAATCTTGGCTGAGGTATCATAGTTACATCTCCTGGTTTCTTCCAGTAATTCATTTGATCTAAGGTCTGGTTATCAAAGTAGTCGCCATTTGTTGACTGAAATCCTCCTGCCGCGTTGTAAATGTCATTACCATAAACAAATTGAGTCTGAATCGCTAAATCAAAACTTTTATATGAAAAATTGTTTCCAAATCCTCCGTAAAATTTAGGGTTTGGATCACCTATCCATTGGTCTGCAGCTTCAGAATAGACATTAGTGGTCTTAGATTTTGTGTCGTCCAAATAATAAAGGGCATCACCATTTTCAGTGTCAACTCCAGCAAAAGCTTTCCCATAGAAAAACCCATAAGGCATACCTTCTTCTATTCTTCCCAAGTATCTTCCACCCGGATAGATAGGTTGACCATCAACAAGCTTTAAGATTTTGTTTTTATTGAAGGATAGATTGAATGAAGTACTCCATTTAAATTCTCCAACAAAGTTTTTTGAGTTTAAAGTAATCTCAACTCCTTTGTTTTCCATGTCTCCAACATTTTGGAGAATGGTTGTAAATCCAGTTGTCGATTCAATAGGTACATCCAACAAAAGGTCTGTTGTTTTCTTAAAATATGCATCAACAGTTCCTGAAAGTCTATCGTTAAAAAATCCGAAATCTACACCGAAGTTGCTTGAAGTCGTATTTTCCCAAGTTAACTTTTCATCACCTAATCTTAAGGGTACTGTTCCTGGTATTCCGGCATAATTTGCTCCAGTGTACAAAGTTCTCGGTCCGAAATTGTCAATCTCTGCATTACCTGTTCTACCATAACTAGCTCTTAGTTTTAAGAAGGATAGCGTGGGGTTTCCCTGCAAGAAATCTTCTTCAGATACTACCCAGCCTAAAGATGCCGCTGGAAAGGAACCATATCTTGATTCTTTACCGAATCGCGAAGAACCATCAATACGGAAAGTGGCTTCTAATAAATACCTGTTCTTGTATTTATAATTTGCCCTTGCAAAATATGATAAAAATGAAAATCTTGATTCTGATGAACTTGCGTCAGATTTTATAGCAGCACTAATTATTTTTGTGAACTGATCAGAGGGGAAGCTCTTTCCTTCGGCCATCGTATATCTAAATTGACCTTCTTGATAAGCCATACCTGCTAAGGCGCTGAAATCATGGACATCATTAAAGGTCTTAGTATAGGTTAAGGTATTGTTAGTGTTGAAATTGATCGATCGTGCTTGATAATTCCATGCATAGCCACCAACATCTCCTCCGTCCTGTGTCCTGGATCCTAAATATATTTCTTCTTCTAAATTCTGGAAATCCATACCATATTCAGAACGGAAAGTTAAATCTGAAGTGATTTTTGCGCTTGCATAAGCTGTTCCAAATGTCCTATATGTGTTTGAAAGGTTTTTCCCGTTTTCCAAATCAATTAAATTGTTATAGTAAACGGTGTAATTGTTCAATTCTCCATTCTCATCACGAATGGGTTGTATAGGAGGGAGGGCATTTAACTGCAATGGATTTGAAAAGGCATTGTCACTACTTACACGATAATTGTCGATTTTATTGATGTTAATAGTACCGCCCAAATCTAACCAGGAATTAGCAGAATGATCGACTCCTAAACGTCCCGACGTTCTAACGAATCTATTGCCGATAATGATACCTTTATTATCATTATAACTTCCTGATGCAATAAATCTTGTTTTAGCATCTCCTCCTGAAATATTCAAACTTAATTGTTGTACTCCACCTCTTCTTAAGCCTTCATCCACCCAATTACTATCATAGTTTTTGTCCCAATCGTCTGTTCCAGTCCAATCTGACCAAAATTCACTTAACGATGGGTAGTCTGCATTTGGACCGATGTAACCTGCGTTTGTAACTGCAGCGCCTAATAGCTCTTTATATTGTGCGGCATTTAGAAATTCTCCTTTTTTTGTTGGGTCACTAAAACCTCCGAAATAGCCTAGCTCAAATTTTGTCCGACCTGCTTTTCCTTTTTTGGTTGTAATAATAACAACTCCATTTGAACCACGCGCACCATAGATAGCTGTGGCTGCAGCATCTTTTAATACATCCATGGATTCAATGTCATCGGGACTGATAGCTGCCAAAGGGTTATCAGGTTCATCATAGGTTCCCATGGGAGTTGTAATGATAGGTACACCGTCAATAACATATAGCGGTTGTGTACCCGCAGAGATTGAAGATATACCACGAACTCGGATCTGTAGCGCTTGGCCTAATTTTCCACTACTTGTGTTTACAAAGACACCTGAGGCACGTCCTTGAAGTGCACTTTCTACGGTTTGCAATGGAACATCTTCTAAATCAGACATTTTAATATTGGCAACTGAGCCTGTCATGTCTTTTTTAACCTGTGTACCATAGCCCACTACAACAACTTCTTCCAAATCAGCTGCTGAAGGCACCAAAGCAATGTCGATACTACTTCTATTGTCAATGGAAACTTGTTGTGAGGCATAACCTACAAAGGTGAAATGTAGGGCTTTAATGTTTGAGCTTAACCCAATTTCATAACGGCCGTTGCCATCCGTTTGGGCAGCTGAGTTACTGCCAACTGCTCGAATGGTGACACCTGAAATCGGAGCATTGGTTACAGCGTCCGTCACCGTACCTGTAATAGTTTGGTCTTGCGCAAATACGGTTAATTGCATAAGGCAAAACGTTACGAAAAATAACAGCTTGCTTTTCATAAATTGTTTGTTGCGGTTAGTAATAGTTTTTACAATAGGAAATGTTCGATCTCCTGAAGATTATTTATTAAAAATTAAATATATAAAAAATTAATAATCCTATTATTTCAATTCTAAATTTTTAAGTATTTATGCATAGAAAATTTATAATTTCTTATTATTGAATAACAATAAATTAAAAAAGGTCATCATTAGAATGTAATGATGACCTTTTTTAATAAATTATTAATACTTTATAAATCTTTTAAGGGGTCGTGTTTGAAACTGGTAAAACCTTACCATTATAATATTTACTGCCATTTTGAGCAAATTCTGCAATATACCTACCCATTTCAAAGGCTAATGTTCCTGCTTCGATACCTGGAAATGCAGTTTCAAACATTTCGGTTTGTGAAGAACCTAATGCAAGACAATTGACCTTAATATTCCTATCCTTTAATTCTTCCGCTAAGCATTCTGTTAAAATTGCCAATGCTCCTTTACTAGATGAGTATGCAGATAAGCCTGGAAATTTAGCCGAACCTTGAAATCCGCCCATGCTACCAATATTGACGATATGCCCACCTTCTGTCATCAGCGGTACAATGCTTTTAATCATTTGGATATGACCTAATAAATTTGATTGGAACATGTGAGCAATATCTTCCATACTCGATTCCATGAAAGGCTTATTGATCAGTGCTCCTGCATTATTAATCAAGATGTCTACTTTATCAAATTTGGATTGTATAAATGGAACCAATGACTCTGGATAATTATCAAATACAATGTCAAATTGAGCAGGGTATAGTGTCCCTCCATCATGATTTAATGAACTCGCAATTTCATGCAATTTTCTTAATTTATCTCCTGACCTAGCCAAAGCAATAACCTTATGCTCTTTATTTGCCGTTAAATCTAAAACTGCTTCAAATCCTATGCCGCTGCTAGCTCCTGTAATGATGATATTTGCCATTATTCTTCCTCTTCTTTATCGATTTCTTCTTCAACTTCTTTCGCTGAAGGTAATTTGTCTGCTCCTAATCGTTGTGGCCTGAAGATATAGTAAATCCCAGATGACGCTACCAATAACGATATGATATAAAATATTAAACTAATTGTTACTGCAATATGGGGATCTAACTTTAGATAAGTAGCTAAGCTAAAAATTACAGTTTCTCGAAGACCAATTGCACCCCCAATGGAAGGAACGATCGCAACCAAAGAGGAAACCATAAATATCAATAGAAATGGTGAAAATTTACCGTCGAAATTAATAGCATACAATATAAAAATTGCAGTTAAGGTTTGAAATCCTTGAACACATAAGGCTTTAAAATGAGTGGTAATAAAGTTTTTTAGAAACTGTTTAAAGAATAATCTTAACACATATAAATAACTTAATGTGCCAATTGCCAGCACCGCTATCGTAACGGCATTGGGAATCGCAAGTCGAGGCATAAATATGACTAGTGCTCCGGTGATAATACATAGGGCCCACAATCCTGAAAGTCTATCAAAAAATACAGCTCCTAAAACTTGTCGCCTGGATATTTGGAAATTCTTCTTCAGGAAAAAAATTTTATAGCCATCACCTCCAATTCCTCCAGGTAGGAAAAAATTGTATAGTAAACCTAATTGATAAAGCCTGAAGTTATATCGCTCACTCAATGTTAATCCTATAGCTTTAAAAAATGAATTTAGACGGGAAGATGCAACAATGATCGAACAGCTATATGATAATAAGGCAAAGACTAAATACAAGGGATTGCTATCTTTTAAAGCGGCAGTAAGTTCATTTAGTGAAATCTTAGTTGATACCCAATAAAGTGCCGCCAGAGTTATCAGTACCTTAATAATGTTCTTGACGATATCCCAAATCTTAGTTTTTTCCATTTAATTCTGAGCAATAAATTAGATCATCGGATAGATGCGGGAATAGAATAAAATCAAATAGATCAATAAAAATCCTCCACATAAACTAAATAACCAATTCAAATCGATACGATTGTATTTTTCTTTTAACATCATGAACATCAAAATTATAAAGATGATGAATAAAGAAATGGGGGCAAATATAGCCCATTTGTTTGGAAAATTTAAGGAAATATTCTCTAGGATTTTAGCATCTTTGCTAAAAGCAAATACGATTCCGACAATTAAAATAATCATGACCAACCGAAGAATTGCTTTCGCTACAGTTTTGCTTATGGTATGATTTTTGGAAGTGTTGTTCATCAATGAAAATTGAGTTTACTATTTTAAAATTTGTAATATGCATAAACGTATTATTTCGTTTTTATCTTTATTAACAGCTTTGTTAGTATTAGGTAGTTGTGGAGCACCTAGAAAAGGTACAACAGGTGGTTCTGAATCGGGAACAGTTTCTGCAGAAGGTCCTTCTGCATCTCAATGGCGTTCTGGTGTTAAAGGAAATTGGATTTTAAATTCAGTTACCCGTGAGAATATCCCAAGCAGCTATACTGTGAAAAATATGTTTGATGAAGCTCCAGTTGATTGTTTCATTGGTTCATTGTGGAATCTTCCTGGAGGTAACCAAAGAGGTAGCATTACTTTTAATGCTGAAGGAAACCTTTGTGCTAGTGGAACTGTTCGTACCATTGTTTGGTCTATTTTCAACCCAGGTAAAACAGGTGGCCAGCCATCTTTCCAATTCAAGAAAATTTATGCAGGTGATAAAGCTTCTAACGTAACAAGTGGTTACCGTTTAGATTTATCTTATGCTGATGAAAATTCACTAGAAATGAGATTACCTGTTCCATTGAATGAAGGTACTGGATTTTTGGTGTTGAAATTTAGCAGAGCTGGAGAATAATTCTAGTTCCTAATTTTTGAATAAAAGCCATAGGACTGTCCTATGGCTTTTTTATTTTTAATTATTTTGATATCCTTTCCCTAAAGGTTTTTCTCAATCGTTTGTTTGAATTCTCTATATTTGTCCTGTTATAACAAATAGAATGAGTCAGGAAAGCAAAAAGGTTGCTCTTATCACGGGTATTACCGGTCAAGATGGAGCTTATTTAGCAGAATTTTTATTAAAAAAAGGCTATATCGTACATGGATTAAAACGAAGAAGTTCTTTGTTCAATACCGACCGAATAGATCATTTATATCAAGATCCGCACCAGTTGGGCCGTAATTTTGTCCTACATTATGGTGACCTTACAGATTCAACCAATCTAATTCGTATCATTCAAGAAACAAAACCTGATGAAATTTATAACCTTGCCGCACAATCGCATGTCAAAGTAAGTTTTGATACTCCGGAATATACAGCTAACGCCGATGGATTAGGAACTCTTCGTATTCTAGAGGCTGTTCGCCTTTTAGGTCTTAACCAAAAAACCAGAATTTATCAAGCTTCAACATCAGAACTATATGGACTCGTTCAGGAAGTTCCGCAAAGTGAAGCAACTCCCTTCTATCCAAGAAGTCCATATGCTGTGGCGAAATTATATGGATATTGGATTACGGTAAATTATCGTGAAGCTTATAACATGTATGCTTGTAATGGAATTTTATTTAATCATGAAAGCCCAGTAAGAGGGGAAACTTTTGTCACTCGCAAGATTACTAGAGCAGCTGCAAAAATTGCCCTGGGACTTCAAGATAAACTTTATCTAGGAAATCTGTCTGCCCAACGGGATTGGGGACATGCAAAGGACTATGTGGAAGCCATGTGGCTTATTCTTCAACAAGATGTACCTGAAGATTATGTTATTGCAACTGGTGTGACGACAACGGTTCGTGAATTCGTGAGAATGGCATTCGCGGAATTAGGTATTGAAATTGAATTCTCGGGAAAAGACGAAGCTGAAAAAGGTGTTATTATCGATCGTGATATCGATAGATTAAAACATTTGGGCCTTGACCCTGAAAAAATTAAGCTTGGTCAAACCATTGTCAAAGTAGACCCAAGTTATTTCCGTCCTACGGAAGTCGACTTATTAATTGGGGATCCTTCAAAAGCAAATAAAAAATTAGGCTGGTTACCAAAATATAATCTCGAAATGCTTGTCAATGAAATGGTATTATCTGACCTCAAACTTATGCAAAGGGAGGAATACCTAAAAGAAGGTGGCTTTGACATACTAAATTATTTTGAATAAAAAGAAATTGGAATAATTTTTGCATTCGAAGATTAAATAATTATTAAATATTCATTTTGAATTCGTTTTGTGTATAGTCACATGACATTTCAATGGGAAGAAAGAGGATGAAAACAGACGTTAACAAGATAGATTCTACTGAAGCGCAAGCCGCCCCTGTCGTTAAACGGGATAATTCAAAAATCTACTTTTTCGTGATCGCTATTGCCGCTTTATTGGCTACAAACATATATTTCTACGTAAAATATAAGTCTTCAGGAGAGAAATTATATACAGTTACCCTTCAAAAAGAAAATTTACAAATTGAAATTGATCGTATTGAAGCCGAGTTGGACAATATTAAATCTGAAGGAATTACGAATACGGCAGCTTTGGTTTCTGCTGAACAATCTGCTAGACAGAAAATTGAAGATCTACGAAAAGGACTCGAGAAAAATGAAATTACAGGTCCGCAAATTGAAACCGCTAAACTTGAGGTCTCTCAATTAAAGGATCAAGTATCTAAAATGAAAGATGATGTCACTGCACTAAAAATTAAGAATCAATTGCTGGCGGAGACAAATTCTCAACTAAATCAAAAAGTTAAAGAAACAGAAGCTAAAAATTCAGGCCTTCAGATTGAACACAATCAATTGTCAAATAAAATTGCAAAAGCTTCTTCCATCAAGGTTTCTAATGTTCATATCATTGGTATTGAAGAGAAAAGAAATGGAAATCTTGAAAATGAAAATAAAGCTAAGAGAATTGATAAGCTTCAAATAAATTTTACGATTGCTGACAATCCACTTGCTACGATGGGTAAAAAGGATGTTTATGTGAGAATAATCAATCCGAAAGGCAATCTAATTGCTGACTCTGAAGATTTATTCCTTGTGCACGGTGAAAAGCTTCAATACACGTTTAAAGATCAGATCGAATTTAATAACAATGGTCAAGAGTACCAATTTATGTGGTCTGACTCTAACCATAAATTTCAAAAAGGAGCTTACACAGTATTACTTTACGCAGATAATGCGATTATGGGTAGATCTTCTGTAGTTTTAAAATAATAGAAAGAATTTAGATATTTAAAAGGAGCTAAGATTTATTAGCTCCTTTTTTTGTGAAGTTATATCTCTTAAATTTCAAACTATTCATTCTCTCCTATATTGGTTCAAGAATATTCCCTCTCATTATTAACTTAATATAAAAGGAATAGCTAAGATTCCCTCTGTAATTAATCTGCTATATATTATTGATTGATTAATTTCATGAACTTTATTCTTCTTCCTTATATACAGGTAGAATTATTGTAAAGGTAGTTCCAATGCCTTCAAAAGTCACAAAGGAGATATCACCGTTCATTGACTCAATGGTTTTCTTAACGAATGCTAATCCCAAGCCTGTGCCGGAGCTTTTAGTGGTAAAATTAGGTTGAAAAATCTTTGGAATGACATCAGCTGGAATACCCATTCCATTATCTTTTACAATAATCTTTATTTTATCTCCGTCAATATATTCTATTAAAATACTTATCAAGTGTTTTTTGCGACCAATGGATGCTTCTATTGAGTTTTTAATTAAATTATTGAATGTCCTTAATAATTGATCGCGGTCCCCAAATACAAAGACTTTTTCATCATCCGTATTGTTGATAATTTTGATATAGGTATTCTGATTGTTATGATAAACGTTTGCTGATTTGTTGATCTTTTCAATAATATTGATTTTGGCAAGATTGGTGTCGGGTAATTTTGCAAAATTTGAAAACTCCGTTGCAATTCTACTTAAGCTATTGATTTGTTCAATAAAAGAATTAGAAATTTTAAAAAATCGTTCCTCAAACCTAGGGTCATTCTCGGTATAACTGCGGGTAAGCTGTTGAATACCCAATTTCATTGGTGTTAGGGGATTCTTGATTTCATGTGCAATTTGCTTTGCCATTTCTCGCCATGCATATTCTCTCTCAGCATTTAACAGCTGTTTCGCATTTTCCTCCAATTTGACAATCATAAAATTATATTCCTTTACCAATGCACCAATTTCATCATCTCGTTCCCAATATAAAGGTTCATTCGGCTTATTGCTAAAGATAGTCTGTGAAAGTTTTCTACCAATTAAATTTAGTGGCTTTGTAATTGAATTCGCAACCATTACCGTTAAAAATCCAAGGCCCAAAATGATTATGGTATAGATATTTAATAACGTATTCAATAATAAATTTTGACTTTCATTTTCTTCCTCAACTGAAGTGAAATAGGGGATATTCAAAAATAGAATATTGTTATATTCATTGTTCTTGATCGTGGCATAACTTGAATTATATTCAAACGTTACTACGGATTCCTTAATAAAGGAGTCAGTTTTCTTCAGTACGTTTAGATTATTAAATGCAATCGGATTAATAAATCGAGACACCAATCCCATATCATATATTTTGGGCTGTGATGTAAAAATCAGTTTACCATTCTTATTATATAAATTGATATCTGTCACGGTTGATTCAGAAAATTCTTTAACAAATTCCTGGATCTGTGATTCTGTAAGATTATCGGAAGACTGAATTTTATTTTCAATCTTTTTAACTACATCCATAATATAACTTAGACGCTGTTGGATTTTTGATTTTTCCAACTGACCTGAGATACTAATGAATGAAATAAATCCAGATATTACGATGGCGAATATAACGACCCCAATAATCATGGTCTGAATCCTGGTACTATATTGGATACGATTTATTAGTAGTTTAAAATGATATTTAATACTTCTAAAATTAAAAGACTTTTGTGTTATGGTACTAAAGAAGTATTTTATGCTATCGAATATCAAAAAGTAGATATATAAACATAGGAATAGGAAAGAGAAGACAGCAATTGATTGCCAAAGGCTTAATTGAGGAACACTAACAACTAAAGTTGTGTTCGCATCGGGTTTATAAACTACATTGAAATATCCATTGTAATCTTCTAAATTAACGTATTGTTGGACTTTACCTCCGAATGCATCATCTTTGTTTGGATAGGTGAAGGAACCATTCTGAGTAACTAAAGATCCATCTCTATAGAGTGCGAATGATGATGAACTACTTTGATAACCTCTAATAAACTCTACCTTACTATCCGATAGAATTTCAGGGTATGGCATAGATGTACCGTAGGCCCGATTTTTTAAGTTAATGAAAACCTGAACAACTTGATCATCGTTATTACCAACTGGAATATCGAATTGTAAGAAATATTCATGTGTGCCTAAATCGCTGCGTACACGATAAAAATGTTCAGTTTGTTGGACTTTAGTGGATTTATTAATTACCTTTTCTCGATATTCCTCAATCTTATTGTTATCATAATTTCCTAAGGGTTGATCATTAAAATAATAAAACCCACTAAATTCAAATTTTGTTAAATAACCGCTAAAATAGGTGTTTTTAATATAATCATTGATGATATCTGTTTGAGTATTGGGTAGGCTTATAGCAAAAGATTGTCGCAGTCCTTCATCGGCAATAATTTTCTTCTCTAGTTCTACGAATAATGCAGTCGCATTGAGGTCATCTTCAGCCTCCAATTGATTCACGGTAACCTTCATTTCCCGCTCCACCTTTTCTTCTAAACTCCTTGTATAAACTGAAGTGGTCATAAAGGCTAAGAATATCAAGGTTAATATGAAAGTTGACATCGATAGGCTAACTTTTACCTTGCTATATGCCCTTATCATAATTACACCAGCTAAAAATATATTAAAGAATGTGTTCTCACCTAAAAGAACAGCATTTAATATGATAGCGGTTACTAGAGCTATTAATTGGAGATTTAAAAAAGAAGTGGTGTTAGGAAGAATAGATTTGAGAATTCCAACCACCGAATCAATAAAATAAAGCAGGATAACCATATTGACACACATAATCAATATATTCAACCAGCTATAGCTATTAAAGGATAGCAAATTGGTCAGGTCAAGGGTTACTACAGTACTATTTGTAATTAAGGTTGATAGATGAAAAAATAATGTATTACTTATAAAGTAGATTGAAAGTATACCAACTAATGAAACGATAGTTGCTAAGTTTCCAGAGATCTTTTTTAATGAATGTCTTAAGTAAGGTTGAATTGCTTTAAAGTAAAACACGAGCCAACCAACCAGAATAGTCGTCATCAGGAAGCCCCATAGATTCGGTAGGAGCGGACTATAAGCATAGTATTTTGGATCGAATAAACCTATACTTGAGGATGAAGCCAGCCAGTTTGTGTTTAAATCAACATATCGCGTTAAAATAAGTGTCAAAGCAAAAAACAATAGGGAGAACCATGGCTTACCATTTCTCGCTATCATTAAACAGATGTTATTGACTAATATTAGAAAACAAATAGAAGCAAAAATCCAACATAAAAATTGTATGTCCATGAATATATTGTCCTGCTTCCCTTCATTTAATTTGACGGAGAATAGGTAAGATCCATTTTGACTGTATATGTTTTTAATATTTTCTGTATCCGTATAATCAGCTATCGTAAGATTATTCGTAGAAATTAATTCATTGAAAAATCTGTTTTTAAGATATTGATTGGTAATGGAAAAGTTTGTTTTTATTGGAATTAATGCAAGGACAGAGGTATTTGATGTTAGGGTTTTCCTTTTGAGTATAAAAGACCTATTATCTTCTTGGATAAAAACAACATCAGACTGTATGCCACCGTCTGTTAAAGGAACATAAATATTATTGCTCCAAAAAATAGGTTTATGGTCTTTAAAGATGTAAAAAAAGATCTTGTGTTTATCGCCATATTTCTTGGTAGCCTCAAGAACCTGAGTAGGGTAAACTTCAACATTTACAAATGCTTTCATCAAGTTGGAATCAGCAAACAAATCGTCTACTAATTCCTCATAACGGTGTATGTTGTTTGAAAGAGTTCTAGTATCTAACTCCAACATATCATCCTTTGTTATCATGTTATTAATCATGATAGCTGTGGCAAGGAAAGATACGGTTAGAATTAGTAAGAGGATTCTTATTTTATTACCCATTTATCTGTCTTTACTATAGGGTAAATATAAATAAAAAACTCCTCGCAAATAACTTTACGAGGAGTTTTATGAAGAAATTCGACCTTAATGTTGGTGTACGTCTTCTTGGCGGAAGAATTTTGCCGTAAAGTATTCACGGTTCATTCTTGCGATATTCGTTAATTTGATTCCTTTCGGACATTCTGCCTCACATGCTCCTGTATTTGTACAGTTACCGAAGCCTTCTGCATCCATTTGGTCAACCATTGCTTGTGCGCGTTCATAACGTTCTGTTTGTCCTTGTGGTAACAAAGCAAATTGCGAAATCTTTGCAGAAACAAATAACATAGCGGATGCATTTTTACATGCAGCAACACATGCTCCACATCCAATACAAGTTGCTGATTCAAACGCCTCGTCTGCAACACGCTTAGGGATTAAAATGTTATTTGCATCTTGAGGACCACCTGTATTGATGTTTACATATCCTCCAGCTTGTTGGATTCTATCAAATGAGGTTCTATCGACCGCTAAATCCTTCAATACTGGAAATGCTGATGCTCTCCAAGGTTCAATTACAATTGTTTGTCCATCATGAAAAGAACGCATGTGCAATTGACATGTGGTAATTCCATATTTTGGTCCATGTGGTCGTCCATTGATAACAAGTGAACACATTCCACAGATACCTTCACGACAGTCATGGTCGAAATAGATAGGGTCTTCCCCTTTACGAGTCAAGTCTTCGTTTACTACATCAAGCATTTCTAAGAAAGACATATCATCTGCAATGTCTTTTGCTTGAATAGTCACGAATTGACCTTTGTCATTTGAGTTTTTTTGACGCCAAACCTTTAGCGTTAAATTCATATGTGCACTCATAATAGTATTTTTGAGTATCAAATGGCCTCCTAAGAAGCCATTTGGCTTATTTATAACTTCTTTGTGTTAACTTAACGTTTTCGAATATCAATGGCTCTTTGTGCAAAATCTCCGGTTGATTATCACCGTTGTATTGCCATGCCGCAACATATGCATATTCTTCATCATTACGCTTTGCTTCTCCTTCTTCAGTTTGTGATTCTAGTCTGAAGTGACCTCCACAAGACTCATTTCTATTCAAAGCGTCGTCAACCATTAATTCTCCTAATTCTAAAAAGTCAGCAACACGACCCGCTTTTTCTAAGGACATATTTAATTCTTCATTTGCACCTAATACACGCGCATCTGTCCAGAATTCTTTACGCAAATCTTGAATTAAGCCTTTCGCTTTCTGCAATCCTTCTGCTGTACGAGCCATTCCACAATATTCCCACATAATATGGCCCAATTTCTTGTGAATATCATCTACAGTTTTTGAACCATTCAGAGATAATAACTTATTGATTCTTTCTTCAACCTCTTTACGAGTTTGTTCGAATGCAGGATTATTTCTATCAACTGGTTTGAAGTTTCCAATTTTCGCTAGGTAATCACCAACAGTATATGGAATAACAAAATAACCATCTGAAAGACCTTGCATTAATGCCGAAGCACCTAAGCGGTTTGCTCCATGGTCTGAGAAGTTTGCCTCTCCTAAACAGTAAAGTCCAGGAACAGTAGTCATTAGGTTGTAATCAACCCATACTCCACCCATTGTGTAGTGAACTGCTGGGTAGATACGCATTGGTTGCTCATATGGATTCTCGTCTGTAATTTGGTAATACATATCGAAAAGGTTACCATATTTCGCTTCTACTACATCTCTTCCTAAACGTTGGATTGCCTCAGCAAAGTCTAAGAAAACAGCAACTCCAGTTTTACCAACTCCACGGCCTTCATCAACCATTTCTTTAGCATTACGTGATGCAACATCACGTGGTACTAGGTTACCGAATGATGGATATTTTCTCTCTAAGAAGTAATCGCGATCGTCTTCCTTGATATCTTTAGGCTTTAATTCGCCTTTACGAAGTTTCTCAGCTAATTCAATTGTTTTTGGAACCCATACTCGACCATCATTACGTAATGACTCAGACATCAATGTTAATTTTGATTGGTGGTCACCAGTAACAGGAATACAAGTTGGGTGAATCTGTGTGTAACATGGGTTAGCAAAGTATGCTCCACGTTTGTGTGCTCTCCATGCTGCAGTCACATTACATCCCATCGCATTGGTAGACAAAAAGAATACGTTTCCATATCCTCCTGTACATAATAGTACAGCATGTCCTTCGTGAGCTTCAATTTCTCCTGTAACTAAGTCACGGGTAATAATTCCTTTTGCTTCGCCATCGATTTTTACTAAATCTAGCATTTCGTGACGAGTGTACGATTTTACTTTACCTTTTTCAATTTGACGATTAAGTGCGGAATAAGCACCTAATAATAATTGCTGGCCAGTTTGACCACGTGCATAAAATGTACGGGATACTTGAGCACCACCAAATGAACGGTTATCTAATAAACCACCATATTCACGTGCAAATGGAACTCCTTGAGCAACACATTGATCAATGATATTTCCAGATACTTCAGCTAAACGATAAACGTTTGCTTCCCTTGCACGGTAATCTCCTCCTTTAATTGTATCATAAAACAAACGGAAAACAGAGTCACCATCATTCTGATAGTTTTTAGAAGCATTGATACCCCCTTGAGCTGCGATTGAGTGCGCGCGTCTTGGAGAATCCTGGTAACAAAATGTTTTAACGTTGTAACCTAGTTCTGCTAATGAAGCAGCAGCAGATGCACCTGCCAAACCTGTCCCAACAACGATAATAGTAAACTTACGCTTGTTGGCTGGGTTGACCAGCTTCATCTCAAATTTATGTTTTGACCATTTTTCGGCCAAAGGGCCTGAAGGTACTTTTGAAT
>JBEBTR010000059.1:0-17856 GCA_040393725.1 Sphingobacterium endophyticum
TAATACCAGAACTTCATATCCGCTGACATCCTTCACTGACATATGACCATCATTGATAGGTCCGAGCATCGTTTTCTGATAAAAGCGAAGCATATAAACCGCTCCAAATATCAAGGTTGTTCCTCCGATAACTGCATACCAGACTCCGTTCGAAGCACTGCCAAATATACCCTTCAACAATAAAAACTCACCAATAAATCCATTCGTCAATGGAAGTCCGACCGCCCCCATGATGATGATTAAAAAGGTAATCGCCAGGATTGGCATATTGCTCGCCAAACCTCCAAGTTCCGACAGATCTCTCGTACCCGTTCTACGTTGTATAATATCAATAACGAAGAATAGTCCTACAACCGAAATACCATGGTTGATCATCTGAAGGATCGCTCCTTGAATTCCTTCCTGTGTGAAAGAAAATATTCCGGCAGCGATTAACCCAACGTGGGCGATCGAAGAATAGGCAATTAATCTTTTCGCATCCTTCATTTTAAATGCGATGATGGATCCATAGACAACGCCGATAATCCCCATAATTAGGGCGATATTTCCATACTGCATAACCGCTTCCGGTGTTAATGGTAATAACCAGCGTAATAATCCAAATAAACCCATCTTTAACATGATACCTGACAGCAACATCGTTCCCGTGCTTGGCGCATGGGTGTATGTATCGGGCTGCCAGGAATGTAATGGAAATAATGGAATCTTAATAGCAAAGGCTATGAAAAATGCCCAAAAAACCCAATTCTGTGCCCCTTCGGTTAAATCTAATTGTGTAAGTGCTGTCCAGGACATTGCTCTTCCACCCGTCTGCTGATATAAATAGATTATTGCTATCAGCATTAATAAGCTTCCGAAGAATGTATAAACGAAGAATTTAAGATTGACTTTGATTCGATCCCCATCGCCCCATAATGCACAGATAAAATAAATCGGTATTAATGCAGCTTCCCATCCTACGTAAAATGAAAAGGCATCCAATGATATAAATACCAAAACTAAGCCCGCTTGCATAAACGAAACCAAACCATAAAATCCACCTTTTTGGTCATGGCCAAAACTTGCCAGAATAATAAGGGGAATTAATCCGTTCGTTAAGATTAGCATCGGTAAACTAATCCCATCTAAGCCAATTTGAAATTGAATTCCCAAACTGTTAATCCAATCCCACGATGCAGCAAACTGTACACTTGCATCCGGAACAAAATGACAGATAAATGGAATGGTTAGGCCTAATTGAATAAGTGACAGTATCAACGCAGCCCATTTTGCTGAGCTCGTTTTGATAAAGGCTAAGATGATAGCACTTATTACAGGTAATAATAGCAGTATAATAAGGTTGTCCATTGATTCCTAAATTCTGTTCTAGATTGTAAATAATCCATATAACATGAAGGCTATTACTCCAACAACCATCATGAATATATAAAACCCAACATTTCCACTTTGTAATTGACGTATCCCCTTCCCTGAGGAAACAAATAGGTCGCCAATACCATTAACCAAACGGTCGATCCCTAATCTCTCCACATAGGTATGTAGAAACTTCGAAAGACCATTCAAAGGACGTACAAATAACGTATCATATATTTGATCTATGTACAATTTATGGTATGAAAGTCCATATAAACCACTTTGTTCCGATTTGCCGTCCGCTTCTGGTATTTCTGATTTCTTAACGTATTTATTATAGGCAAAGAAAGCCATAACAATTGCGCCCAATGCAGAGGCACCCATTAAAACATATTCAGTACTATGCGATAAATGGAAAGGTTCAACAACAGAATTGGTTTGTGCAAATACAGGACTTAGGAAATCAGCTAACCATGTACCTCCATGTAGAGCTTCAGGCAAATTGATGATCCCTCCAAGAACAGAAAGAACCGCTAATACGATCAAAGGAATCGTCATCTGAACCGGTGACTCATGTAGATGATGTTTCTGATTATCTGTCCCTCTGAAAGATCCAAAAAATGTCAGATATAATAACCTAAACATATAAAATGCGGTACATAATGCACATAGAAAACCTAATCCCCAAAATAAGGGACTTGCAACAAAGGCATGGGCTAAAATCTCATCCTTCGAAAAGAAACCTGCAAATGGAGGAATCCCAGCAATAGCAATCGTCCCGATTAACATCGTGATATAGGTAATTGGCAAATACTTTTTCAATCCACCCATCGAACGCATATCCTGTTCATCACTCATCGCATGTATAACTGAACCCGCCCCCAAGAATAATAATGCCTTGAAAAATGCATGCGTTAAAACATGGAAAAATGCTCCTGTAAATGCTCCAACACCTAATCCTAAGAACATATACCCTAATTGGGATACCGTAGAATAGGCCAATACCTTCTTGATATCATTCTGTGTAATAGCAATAAATGCCGCAACCAGAGCTGTTGCTACCCCAATAATGGCAATCAACTGCATCGTTACAGGAGATAAAGTGAACATAATGTTAGAACGTGCTATCATATAGATACCAGCTGTCACCATTGTAGCTGCGTGAATCAACGCCGAAACCGGAGTTGGTCCTGCCATCGCATCTGGAAGCCAGGTAAATAATGGAATCTGTGCCGATTTTCCTGTCGCTGCAACAAATAACAATAACGTAATTACAAGTAAGGTAGAATCTCCCATCGCTAATTGACCCGCAGCAGGGAAAACCTCCTGGAATTCTAAAGATCCAAAGTTCGCTAGGATGAAAAACATCGCAATTAGAAACCCTAAGTCCCCAATCCTGTTCATTACAAAGGCCTTCTTCGCTGCCTTCGCATAATTGCTGTTCTTAAACCAAAATCCAATCAAAAGATACGAACATAGGCCGACACCTTCCCAGCCTATAAACATCACTAAATAATTAGACCCAAGGACCAATAGCAACATAAAGAAGATAAATAGATTCAGATATGAAAAGTACTTGCCAAATCCCTCATCATGTGCCATATAGCCAACGGAATACAAGTGGATCAAAAAACCAACACCTGTAATAATCAATAGCATTATGGAGCTTAATGGATCGACCAAAAAGCTGATATTGAAATTAAAGCTCCCAACTGTAAACCAGTTAAATACCTCCTGATAGATAATTCCTTCTCCTCCTGCCTGGCGAGCATCATATACTTCCTTAAATATTCCGCAGCTTAGTAAAAACGAAATCAAGATGGTTCCACAACCTATGATGGATATCAATGGCTTCGGACTGCTCTTGCGGACAAGTCCTATCATCAAAAATCCTAATAAAGGTATTAAGGGAAGCATCCAAATGAATTCTTTCATATTTAGTTCTCTCTTAAAATTCTAATTTTTACCACCTCAGTTTATTCAGGGATTCAATATCCACTGATTTGGTATTTCTATAAACCATAATGATTATCGCAAGGCCAACTGCAACTTCTGCCGCGGCCAGTGCCATAATAAAAAATACAAAAACCTGCCCGCTTGGATCCCCAAGATAAGCCGAAAATGCAGCTAATAATAAGTTCACCGAATTCAACATCAATTCAATGGACATCATAATGATAATAACATTCCGACGGATCAATACCCCTATCACACCGATCACGAATATAATGCTGCAGAATATTAAATAATGGTTCAGGGGAATACCCTGCATATTTTCAAGTAAATTACCCATTTTGATTCGTTCGTGTTTCTTTCTTTGCCAATAATACTGCACCCACCATCGCCGTCAATAATAATATCGATGACAGCTCAAAAGGTAGTAGGAAATCCTTAAATAATACTTTCCCTAAATTCTTTACCAATCCAATATCCGCATGCCCCTGTACAAATTCATTGTTCGTCTCCAAGACCCTAAAAGCTCCTAAAAACGTTACTAAAAGGCACATCCCTGCTATCACCCCCATGAACTTGACCAAATGCGACTTCATCGGTTCGGTATCCTTATTGAGGTTTAGCAACATCAATACAAATAAAAACAGAACCATTATCGCTCCCATGTAAACAATAAAGTTTACAACCGCCAAAAACTGCGCATTCAATAAAATGTAGTGAACCGTAAATGTAAAAAAGGTAATAACAAGGTAAAGCACACTATGTACCGGATTTTTTGTGAAGATGGTCATCAACGCAAAAAATATAGATAAAAAGGCTACAAAATAAAATATAGTCATAGGTTATGCTTGCTGGTTTTGTGATAATTTGGTGATATCAAATTTTGGTTCCAACAATTTGTCTTTCCCATAAATAAAATCCTTACGTAAATAATCTGCTGTTACATGCTTACCATCTAAATAAATGGCTTCCTTAGGACATGCCTCTTCACATAGCCCACAGAATATGCATCGCAGCATATTAATTTCATAAACTACTGCGTATTTTTCTTCCCTATATAAATTCTCCTCCCCCTTCTTACGCTCCGCTGCGGTCATCGTAATGGCTTCCGCCGGACAGGACAGCGCACATAGGCCACAGGCCGTACAACGCTCCCTACCTTGCTCATCGCGCTTTAAGGAATGCTGACCCCTAAAATTCTTAGAATATGGCCTAATCTCCTCCGGATATTTAACCGTAGGAATCTTCTTGAAGAAGTGCTTTATGGTAATCGATAAACCCTTCGCTATGGCAGGTAAATAGATACGCTCCCAAAAGCTCATCGGTTTCTGCTCTAATACTTTCTTTCTATTTGATAACGACTGCATTTCCCTCCCTATTAAAAGTAAGTGTCCTTAACTATGGTAATAATTCCTGTTAACACAATATTTGCAATGGCCAATGGAATTAACATCTTCCAGCCCAAATTCATCAATTGATCATACCTAAATCTTGGCAATGTCCATCTTACCCACATAAAGAAAAAGATAAAGCCAAAAATCTTCAAAAAGAAGGCAATCACGCCAAGGATGGTAATCCAATTCTCGGAAAGTCCGAGATCATACATAAATGGGAAATTATAACCCCCAAAATATAGTGCGGCCATCAAGGATGAGGACACAAACATGTTGATATATTCCGAGAACATATACAATCCCAATTTCATCGATGAATATTCGGTATGGTATCCCCCAACTAATTCGGTCTCACATTCAGGTAAGTCAAAGGGAACACGGTTACATTCCGCAAAGGCACAGGTCATAAAAATCAGGAAGCCTAAGGGCTGAACCCAGATATTCCAATTTACAAATCCCGATTGCTGGGCAACGATCTCTCCGATCGATAAGGTGCCGGTTACCATTAATAATGCGATCAGGGATAATCCCATCGCAATCTCGTAGCTGATACTTTGGGAAGCTGCACGGATTGCTCCCATTAATGAAAACTTATTGTTGGACGCCCAACCACCCAGCATTATTCCATACACGCCTAGGGCGATTACCCCAAATATGTAGAGAACACCAATATTCACATCCGCAACCTGCAGTTTAATCGCTTGGTCGCCAATGGTCAGGGTCTGACCCCATGGAATTACAGCCGAACTGATACAGGCCGTTATAATGGCAATCGTTGGTCCCAAAATAAACAAGGTCTTATGGGCTCCCGCCGGTATGATCTCCTCCTTGAAGAAGAACTTACCACCATCACATAATGGTTGTAGAATACCAAATAAACCCGCACGGTCAGGGCCGTAACGGTCCTGCATAAAACCTGCAATCTTCCGCTCCGCAAGGGTGGAATACATCGCAATTACCAACGTCACTACGAAGATAATCACCACTAAAATTAATTTCTCTAATATAAAGGCCGTTTCCATCTTCCCGCTTTATTTTAATTTTTCAGATCGTGCCAACTGTTCCACATTCGCCTCCTGTAATACCGGGTTATCCTGGATAACATGCGGTGGATCAAATTGTAAGTAATGATTCGACGCAATCACCGATTGATCGCTGATCTTCGTAGGCTCCTCAAGCCTCCAGTCATCGGTACGCTTTGTCTCAAATCGACAGGTATCGCAGATGAAATCCTCAACCTCATTGTGCTCATCCTTACGACCCGTTACACGGATAACATCTGGTCCCTTGTACCATAGAGTCACTTTACCTGTACATTTAGGACAGTCCCGATGTGCATTTACTGGCTTTGTGAACCATACCCGGTTCTTAAACCTAAAGGTCTTATCCGTCAAGGCTCCTACTGGACAAACATCAATCACGTTCCCAATGAAATCATGATCCAATGCCTCATGGATATAAGTCGAAATCTCCGCATGGTCCCCACGGAATAAAATTCCATGCTCCCGCTTGTCCGTCAATTGATTCGCAACATATACGCAGCGATAGCAAAGAATACAACGATTCATATGCAATTGAATTTTATCGCCGATATCGATACGCTCAAAGGTGCGGCGCTCAAATTCATACCTGCTTTTCTCCGCTCCATGCTCATAGCTCAGATCCTGTAATTTACATTCTCCCGCCTGATCACATACCGGACAGTCTAAAGGATGGTTGATCAATAACATCTCAACCACTGCTTTGCGAGCATCGACAACCTCAGTGGAGGTAATATTCAGAACCTCCATGCCATCCATTACCGTCGTACGGCATGAAGCCACTAACTTGGGCATAGGACGCGGATCCTTCTCCGAACCTTTGCTTACCTTAACTAAACAGGTCCGACATTTACCGCCGGTACCCTCCAGCTTCGAATAATAACACATTGCAGGTGGAACAATCTCGCCCCCAATCTGTCTCGCAGCATTTAATATCGTCGTTCCCGGAGCAACTTCTACCGTTATTCCGTCTATTGTAACTTTAAAATTTTGAACTTCTTCTGCCATTGTAGCTCTTTCTTAATTGCCCCACTTATTCCGTAACCGGTACTAAGGGATCTGCATAATGTGCCAAACCGTAGTTTCCTTGTAATGCCGCCTCTGGATTTAGGATATGCCATTCAAACTCATCCCTGAAATGTCGTATCGCTGCCGCAACAGGCCATGCCGCCGCATCTCCTAATGGACAGATCGTATTACCCTCAATCTTTTGCTGAACCTGCCATAACAGGTCAATATCCGACATGTCCCCATGTCCATGCTCGATCTTGTAAAGAATCTTTTCCATCCAGCCTGTTCCCTCACGGCATGGTGAACATTGCCCACAACTCTCATGCCTGTAAAAACGGGTATAATTATAGGTATTGCGGACAATACACTGATCTTCATCAAACACAATAAAACCGCCTGACCCCATCGCTGTACCACTCACAAAACCTCCATCTGCCAATGATTCATAGGTCATTAATCTTGGCTCACCTTTCATCGTCTTTAATATCAGGTTGGCCGGCAATATCGGAACCGATGAACCTCCAGCCACTACAGCCTTCAATCGCTTCCCGTTCGCCATTCCCCCGCAATATTCCTCAGAGAAAATAAACTCCTCAACAGGCAATCCCATCTCAATCTCATAAACTCCCGGCTTCGCTATATTTCCTGAAGCGGAAATCAATTTTGTACCTGTACTACGCTCAATACCAATCTTCGCATATTCTTCCCCCCCATCATTCACGATTGGAACTGTCGCTGCTATAGACTCAACATTGTTTACAACGGTCGGACAGCCATATAATCCGGCAACTGCTGGAAATGGAGGTTTTATCCTCGGATTCCCGCGTTTCCCTTCTAAGGATTCTAATAAGGCAGTCTCTTCTCCACAGATATACGCACCGCCACCAGGCTGAACGTAGATCTCTAAATCGTAGCCCGAACCTAATATATTCTTTCCTAAAAATCCTGCTGCTTTAGCTTCTTCGATGGCCCTCTCCATAATTCGGATCTGTGGCATCATCTCCCCACGGATATAGATATAGGAAGTATGTGCACCAAGCGCATAGCTTGAAACAATCATTCCCTCAATCAAAGCATGAGGAATATAAGTCATTAAATAACGATCCTTAAAGGTTCCAGGCTCCGATTCATCCCCATTACACACCAAATAACGTGGAACACCTTCCGGCTTCGCCAAAAAGCTCCACTTCATCCCCGTAGGAAATCCTGCCCCGCCTCTTCCTCGTAAACCAGACTTCTTAACCTCCTCAACAACATCCTCCGCAGTCATACTCTTCAATGCCTTCTCTACAGCTCGGTATCCACCCTTCTCCCGATAGACAGCGAATGTGTTGATACCCGGCACATTGATATGTTCTAATAATAACTTACGCCCCATATGATTAAGCCTCGCTTTTTGATTTTTCCTTTAAATCACTGATTAATTGATCCACACTTTCAGGAGTGAGCTGCTCATAAAACGTATAACTAGGTCCGATCTGTAATACAGGACCATATCCACAGGCTGCCAAACATTCTACCCCACGCCAAGAAAACAAACCGTCCTCCGTAACCTCGCCTTCCTTAACCCCTAGCTTATCTTCAATATGTGCCATGATCTTCTCTGCACCTACCAAACAGCAGGGGCCTGTACGGCATACTTCCAAAGTGTATTTCCCATGGGGCTGCAAAAAGTACATGCTATAAAACGTAGCAACCTCAAAAACCTCAATCGGCTCTATACTTAAATAGGCCGCCACTTTCTCCATTGCATCTACACTTAGCCATTCATACTCGGCCTGTACCAAATGCAAAATCGGCAATAAGGCTGACTTTTGCTTCCCTTCTGGATAGCGAGATACAACCTCCGAAAATTTATCCAAAAGTGTCGTCGAAAATTCGACAATCATATTTTCTTTAACACTAAGCATCTAATTCACCTGCTATTACGTTCAAACTACTCATATTAATAATCGCATCAGAAATCAACATGCCGCTGCTCATCGGTGCAAACATCTGATAATTGATAAACGATGGCCTCCTAAAGTGAAGTCGGTATGGTGTCCTGCCTCCGTCACTGATCAAATAAAATCCCAACTCCCCATTCGCACCCTCAACTGCATGATAAACCTCATTCTTTGGAGCATCCCATTCCCCCATAACAATCTTGAAATGGTAGATTAAGGCCTCCATACTCGTATATACCTGCTCCTTTGGTGGAAGGTAGAAATCTGGAACATCCGCATGGAATATTCCTTTCGGTTCTTTATCTATTTTGTCTAATGCCTGCTCAATAATCCGCATTGACTGCCACATCTCCTCATTCCTGACCATGAAACGATCATAAACATCCCCGTTCGTACCAACAGGAACATCAAAATCAAACTCCTCGTAAGAACAATATGGCGAATGCGCACGAACATCATAATCTACACCGGTCGCCCGTAAAATCGGTCCTGACCAACTGTAGTCCAATGCATCCTCTGGGGTTACAGCAGCAACATTCGACGTACGCTCAATAAATATTCGATTTCGGTCAAACAGCTCCTGGAATTCCTTTAATACCGGCGGGAAACGAACTAAAAATTCGCGAATTTTCGCAAAAGCAACGTCATTAAAGTCACGCTCAAATCCGCCAATTCGACCAATATTCGTCGTTAATCGTGCCCCACAAATTTCCTCGTAAATCTCATAGATGAACTCCCGTTCTTGCATCACATACAAAAACCCAGAAAATGCACCCGTATCAACTCCAAGAATTCCATTACAGATGATATGGTCCGCAATTCGGGCAAGCTCCATAACGATCACCCGCATATACTGAACCCGCTTGGGGATCTCAATATCCAATAATTTCTCAACCGTCATATGCCAACCCATATTGTTGATCGGCGACGAACAGTAGTTCAGTCGGTCTGTTAACGGCGTAATTTGATAGAATGGACGGTGTTCCGCAATTTTCTCAAAAGCCCTATGGATATAACCTATTGTCGAAACACCATTTACAATGCGCTCCCCATCGATCTGAACAACGTTTTGAAATACACCATGTGTCGCGGGATGGGTAGGACCAATGTTTAGGGTCACCAGGTCTTCTTGAGGATCATTATCCTCAAATACCGGTGAATTATGTGATATTCTTGTAATTGATTTACTCATGATCTCCTTCCTTATCGCCCAAAATAAAAATCCTTCTTGTCCACACGGTTAGGATCTTCCAATGGATATTCCTTACGCATCGGAAAGACCCCCAAATCATCCATATTCAAGATCCTTCTCAAATCTGGGTGACCCTCAAAGATAATCCCAAAGAAATCGAAGGTCTCCCTTTCCATCCAGTTCGCTCCGTTCCATAAAACCGTAGCACTAGCGATCGTCGGATTTTCCCTCTCTAAAAAGACTTTGATACGGATCCTGACATTATGAACCAAGCTATGCACATGGTAAACCACGGCATAAGGTTTCTCGCGCTCGGGATAATGAACTGCCGTAATATCCGTCAAATAAATAAACTGCATCGACTCATCTTCCTTAATGCTTCTCAATAATTCTATAATATGATCCTTATGGGTTTCGACCGTAAGTAGTCCTTTAGGTTCTGATATATGGGTTATCCCTTCGCCAAATTGCGATTTCAGCTTTTCGATAACCGTTTGATTTGTCAACTTATCCATTATCTGTAACGATTCCGTACTTTTCTAATAATGCTTTATATTCCGGCGTATTTCTCCGATTCAGCGATTCGTTCTTCACAATATCCTGCAGCCTTAAAACGCCATCTAAGATCGCTTCGGGGCGTGGCGGACATCCAGGAACGTACACATCCACTGGAATGATCTCGTCGATTCCCTGCAAAACGGAATAGGTATCAAAAATTCCACCGCTTGATGCGCAGGCACCAACAGCGATTACCCAGCGCGGCTCTGCCATCTGCACATACACCTGCTTCAATACCGGAGCCATCTTTTTGGCAATCGTGCCCATAACGAGCAGCATATCCGCTTGACGAGGCGAAAAACTAGGCCGTTCGGCACCAAACCTCGCTAAATCATACGTCGATCCCATCGTAGCCATAAACTCGATCCCACAACAGGACGTTGCAAATGGCAATGGCCATAACGAATTAGCCCGCGCTAATCCTATGGCTTTATCCAATGTTGTCGCAAAAAATCCCGCTCCTTCAACTCCTGGAGGCGCATCTGATAAGGTAATATTACTCATCTTCTAAAATTATTAGCCCCACTGAATCCATTAACCAGACGGTTAATCCCAATCCAATGCCTTCTTTTTAATGATATAAATAAACCCTAAAAGCAATAAGCCCATGAAAACGAACATCTCAATCAATCCCTGGACACCAAATTCCCTGAAATTAACAGCCCATGGATACATAAAGATGACCTCGATATCGAAAATCACAAACAGGATAGCCACCAAAAAATATTTAATTGAAAACGGCTGTCGCGCATTGCCTACAACCTCAACCCCTGACTCGAATGAGCCCAGCTTGTTCTCGGTTCGGACCTTCGGTCCAATCAAATGGGTCCCAATAATCGTGGTAACTCCAAAACCGACGGCCACAGCCAATTGAATTAATATAGGAATATAATCTATAGGCGCACTTTGCCCAGCTAATCCATCCATATCTCTAGTTTATTGCTATTAGTAGTCTAACAAAAATAACAATTTATGTGAATAAAAAAAGGAAGCTGGATTACTATCCCATCCCTTTTTGTTATTTTGAATCATTTTAAATTAGACCGGTGACAGTGCTGTTAGAAGTACGGCAGACACAATAATTTAAATATAATCCCATTGGGGGGCATATCTTTATCTACACCAGGGCATTTGATATTGCCTTCGCGGACCGAAACCTCATGTGGCCATCTTCCATAAACAGAAAAACTGGCCCGAGAAGGGCCAGAGCGGCCTAGGACAACGCCACCAGCATCTGTATCCTGACGCAAATTCTTCATTAAAATCGGACAAAACACACCACCCAGTGCATTCCATTCCTTCCATAAAAGAAGGCCCTGAAAAATTCCAGGGCCCCTTTGAAATTATAGATCAAAAATAAACTGTCCAGGCACTTTTGCCTCTTGTCTACCTTCTATTTAACAGCTTCCACCATTTGAGTTGCAAATGGATCACCCGGTTTCAGGCTTAATGTTTTATCAAATTCAGCCTTAGCCTTGGCATTGTCACCTTTTAGGTATGCATAGTAACCAATATAGTTATGTGCATCTGCTGCATATGTTTTGTTAGCTTCCTCATCAGCTTTTCCCGAAGCATCGATCGCAGTCAATAAATTCGTAAAGGAATCCACGAAAATACCTTTAGCACTCTCAGGAGCATACATAATGTTGTCCAATGCCAATTCAGTCAAACCTTTGTAGTACAAAGCCGGAATTTTATATTTGTCAACAACCTCTTTTTTGTCAGAAGCCGCAACAAGCCCCAAAGCTTTAACAGCAGCATCCAAATGTGGCTTAGCTTCGTTTAATTTCTCCGCAGCTTGCTCCGGGGTATATTCAGTTCCTTCTGGTGCAGTAACGATTTTCGAACCGATACCATACTCGATCTGCCCTAAATAGAAGTTTGAGTCGAAGAAGTAATCCGAGCTGTCATTGCTAGCTGGAATTGCGAAGATCTTAGCAGCGATTTCGTTCTCTCCATTCTTGAAGTATTCAAAAGCTGTTTCTGAAATCTCTTCGTCGTAGTTCTCGTCTTCTGTTTGTTTAGTTTCAGCTACTTTCAATAATTCAGCGCCCTTTGCAGCATCACCTGCCACTAAGTTCGCTAGACCTGCATACAGGTAGTCACGACCAATCAAACGGGCAGTATCAACCTTACTGAATAAGGTAGTCATGTATTCCAATGATTTCGCATAATCTTTATCCTGCAAGAATGCGATATAACCTAAGTAACGGTAAACTTTAGCGTCAACACCTTCGATAGTCGATAATTGCTGAGCAACAGTCTTCAGTTCATCGTAGTTACCCGAATATACCAAGAAGTCGGCATAACGAACCTTCGCATCTGTCGAGGCATCTCCAGTTAAGGAAAGATATTTTTTATAGTTCTCCACCGCTTTTTGGTTGATCTCACGGTATTTATCTTCAGGAGCCTTGATTGAAGACAGGTAATAGGTCTCAGCCAATTCACGGTAGATCGGTCCATAGTTAGGATTCTCTCCTGACAAGGTAGTCAATTGATCGATTACTGCATCATAAGCCTGTGCTCTTCTTGAAATAATCGCCTGTCCAATCTTTGGAGCCAATAAATCAGGATCGATACCCAAAGCATCACGGTAAGCTACGAATGCAGGGCTGCTTTCACGTAATCCGGCATAAGCATCTCCCAATGCTGTAGGAATCAATGCGTCCTTCGCATTCATTTCCTTAGCTCGAGTTAAATACTCTACTGCTTTTTTGTAATCAGGCTTTGGAGCATCGATATATCCCCTACCGATATAATAAAGAACTTCGTACTCTTTTTTACCTAACCCTTGAGTAGCTTCTGCAAATTTAGTTTCTGCTGCACTTACATTACCTTTTTCTAGGTCTACAACACCTAAACCTACAGTATTCAATTTCTCCTTCGGAGCATTAGTAACACCTTCTTGAAAAACGATCTGTGCTGAATCGATCTTGTCGTTGATCAAGTGAATCTGTCCTAAATAAAAATAATTCTCACCATCTTTTGCCTTCTTCTGAACCAAATTCTGCAACATAGCTTTAGCTTTGTCATATTGTTCAGCTTGAATTGCAGCCTTTGCATCTTTGATACTTTGAGCTTGTGCCGCTCCTGTAGCAACAGCGCCCGCAACTAAAAGGCTTAAAAATAATTTGCTGTTTGTCATAATCTGTTATTTACTCTTTGTTATAAACTAATTTATGTTGTCTTCTCTGATAATAATCTCCCTTCCCGGCATAGTTACCGGCAGTAAACCGTATTTAAGAACAATCCGCTGGCCACGATCCCCCGTCATAAAGGCAGAAAATCCAATTCCCAATCCCATATTCGGTTGATAGTTTAGTACATGAAACTCTGTCTTCAGAGCGTATTCATCGGTAGCAAAAGTCGTCTGGGACGGCTTAAAATAGCCTAAGCCCTTTCCGTCCTTCAAACTTTGAAGGCTTAAGATACGAATTTTATTTTCTTCTCCAAACTGCTTTACACAATCTAAATATTGCCCATAAGAAATCACTCCTATACTGTTGGCATCCGTCAGAACCTCTTCTAAAACCTCTTTCGAAGATTTCATCGCCTTTACCGATTGCCCCGACACCTTATCCAATTTAGCAAATTCCTTCACTTTACGGAAGGTGCTCGAGTTTACATTGTCAAAAACCAAACGCTTCCCGCCGGTCGAAGTGCCCTTCAATATTGAACTTAACGTATTTAAATCAATTGAAGTATCTGCCGCATTTAAATTACTGAAAAAAACGACCCCATCATAAAATGCAGGAAACGTTCTTGGCGTAATCTTTCTGCCACTAAAGCCGGCATTCTCTTCTTTACTCAACAATCTAGCCAAAACTGCAATATTCGCTTGACCCTGCATTAAGGCATTGATTGCCTCCCGCTCCGGTAACGGAACCAATTTGATGTTCGCATTTACATACGAAGTTTTGAATACATCGGCCTGTTCCAGCATAATGGGTAGTACCGCCTCATCCACAATCACCGTCAACTCTCCCGTAAGAATGTCATCCTTCGAACTGCCTGATCCGCTTTTGCTGGTATCAGAGTCTTCCTGTCCTTTTCGCTGCGAACAAGAAACCCCAATTCCCAAAATGAGAACCATAACAATTGTATACCAAAGTGTACGCTTCATATTACTTAGAATAATAAAATACCGAAAAGGATTAATCAATTCCGAAAATTATTTTGCCATAACCTGGCAAAACGCATAAATGAATAGATAATTAGGAATGCTCCAAAGATCTTTCTATAGGTAGGGTCTATTTCAATCGGAAAACCGCTCCAAAAGATAATTAACAAACCCAATACAAAATAGAACAGGAACATGAATAGTCCTAAAATGGACAGAAATCGCTGTGTGGGCGATTTCTGTCTAAAATTATTTCTTGTTGAATGATTCGACATATCGAATTACATTTGCGACAAGTCTAAGCGAATTGGCAATGAATAACGAACTGGAACCGGAACACCATTCTGGATAGCTGGTTGCCATTTCTTTGATTTCTTCAATGCAGTGATCGCTGCCTGTCCTGTACCGTATGAAACATCTCTCACAACTTTAATATCCGTAAGGGCACCTGTTCTGTCAATAACGAATGACAACTCAATTGTACCTTTTACTCCAGCATCGATTGCTGCCTGTGGATATTGAAGGGTGTTTTGAACAAAAGTACGGAATGCATTGATACCACCTGGGTATGATGCTGGAACCTCTACCGCCTCAAAGTCATAGATCTTGTTACTACCGTCCTCTACGCCTTTGGTGCTACCTGTAATAGCTCCTTCTACTTTCTTAGGACCGAACTCTCCTGTTGGAACACCTGAAGCACCTGGGGTACCTTTCAAGGTAATACGCGCTGGAGTTGCGTTCTTCTCTTTAATCTCTTCTTGAGAAACAACCTCTTCCTTAACTTGTCTTGCATCAACAACCTTCGGCTCCGGGAAGCGGATTAAGTCTTCCGCAGGTGGTTCTTCTGCAATACGTTGAGGTGGCTCTTCTTCTTGAGGAAGTGGTTCTTCTTCTTCTGGTGGCTCAGGAAGCTCCAAGTCTTCCAAAGTTACCGGAGTAACGATCTGCACTTCTTCAACTGGTTTCTCAGGGAAAAGCTTTATATCAAAGGCTTTTACAGCCACGAAAGCTAAAACTACTGCCGAAACTGAGAATAAAGCGATATTGGTAGCTCTTGGCGCATATTTACGCAGAGCATATGCTCCATATTCTTTATTTCTATTCTCAAAAACGACATCTAGCCATTCTTTCTTAAATAAATCTAATTTTGAACCAATCATTTTCTTTCGATTTAGCTAATATTATTCGTTATAGATTCCGTTCGTCTTCAAAACCTCAACTTCTTCAGGTTTGATCTTCGAAATCATAAAACGTTTAACATCAGTAATTTTCATTTCATCTAGTATGTCAACGAGGTTACGTTGAACAGACCTGTCACTTGGACGGATTACGACGATTAAGTCCTTACCTCCTGATACCTGAGGAACCTGCGCTTTTTTCTCTAAAACGATCTTTCTGATTCCTTCTTTGCTATAGTCTACCACAGCAGGTGCAGAGATAGGGTTTGCCAATTGTCCGTAATACCAAGCAATCTTATTATCCGAACCTAACAATAAGGTGATGGAACGGTTATCCGCGATCTCGATCTCCGGATTCTTCTCATTCATGTCCTTATTCTTGTCAGGCATGTTAACGTCCATAGCTTGTGGCTTACTTAGGGACGTTGTAAGCATGAAGAAAGTAATGAGTAGGAACGCTAGATCCACCATCGCGGTTAAATCTACCTTACCACCGTTTTTCTTCGACCTTACCTTGCCGCCTTTTTTGCCGCCGCCGGAGTCTTGATTTAATTCTGCCATTTTATATCTTATTAATTCTCATGACGTAAGCCTGTCACAAAACTGAATTTGTTCTGCTTTTGGTTACGTAATGTCTCGATAATCAAATTCATTACTGCGTACTTCTCTTCAGCATCTGCTTTGATAGCGACCTTCATCGCTCCTGGATCTTCCCAGCCTTTAACTTTACCTTCTTGGTCTCTGTTAAATTCTACAGACGCTAAACGTGCCTGCTGAACCCAGTGGTAAAGTTCGTTTGACAGCTCTTCTGTACTGTCAACAGGAATTCCTGGTTGGACGTCCATATTACGCTTATCCTTATCTAAGGAAATCAATCCGCGCAATTGTTTGATTGGAACTCCAAAGTCATCCATCAGCTTGAACTTCTCATAGTCCTCGTTTGAAAAAGCGATGTTGTATTTTGCAGACATGTTCTTCAAAGTCATAACCCTAACATTTGGATTCTTAACACCGAAGAATATTTTCCCACCGTTACCTACCGTAATTACTGCCAAGTTATCATCCGGCAATTTATCTAATGTAGTTGACTGTGGAGTGTCTACAGGCATCGTTTCTGGCTGACGTGCTGTCGCCGTCAAAACGAAGAATGTAAGAAGCAAGAAAGATACGTCACACATCGCCGTCATATCGATCGACGTGCTGGCTCTTTTTACTTTTGCTTTTCCCATTTCTTTACTTCTTTAATGTGAACACTCTATTTCTTTTTAATAATGATGCGAAACCGTTGAACATTGCATAAAATAAATTCAACTTTTTTTCGAATCTTCTTATTTGTGGTTTGCAGCGTATGTTTGTACGATTGAGAAACCAGCCTCGTCAATAGAATATGTTAATGTATCGATCTTAGAAGTTAAGATGTTGTAGAATACAATTGCAATTGTTGATGTCGCGATACCTGTTGCCGTGTTAATTAAGGCCTCAGAAATACCGTTCGCTAATTTTGCTTGATCTGGCGCACCACCTGTTGCTAAAGCCGAGAACGCTTTAATCATACCTGTTACTGTACCTAATAGACCTGTTAATGTACCGATAGAAACTAATGTTGCAATAACTGTTAAGTTTTTCTCCAACATTGGCATCTCTAATGTAGTAGCTTCTTCAATCTCTTTTTGGATTGCCAATACAGATTTTTCTGTATCTAATCCTGGATGTGCTTCAACATCTTTATATTTTAATAAACCAGCTTTGATTACGTTAGCTACAGATCCTTTTTGTTTATCACATTCTTGGATAGCTGAATCAATGTTACCTGATCTCAATAAACCTTGTACTTTTCTTACAAAGTTACCTACGTTTCCAGTTCCTGACGCTTTGCTGATTACGATGAAACGCTCGATTGAAAACACCCATACCATTAAGAATAATCCAATTAACACAGGAACGATCGCTCCAGCGTGATAAACCATTCCTAAATAATTACCTGGTTTTGGTTGGTTCTCTGGATTCTCATCAATAAAGTTCGCCGGATCACCCATTACAAATTTGTAAACCAAGTAACCAATTACTAGACAAATGATAATTGCTAAACTTGCAAATAGATTACCCGCGTT
>JBEBTR010000060.1:0-17511 GCA_040393725.1 Sphingobacterium endophyticum
AATAGCACCTGAGGACTATAATCCACAGGTTGATAAAGCAATTAAAGACCAAGCTAAACAAGCTAAATTACCAGGATTCCGTCCAGGAATGGTTCCTACGGGACATATCAAACGTATGTATGGTAAAGCAATCTTATTCGATGAGATCAACAAAATTATCAATGATAAAATTGCTGAATACATCGGTGAGCAAAAATTAGAAGTATTAGGCCAACCACTTCCAAAAGAAGAAGATAAAGACGGTCAATACAACTGGGATTTCAAAGATACTTTTAACTTCGATTACGAGATCGGTTTAGCTCCTCAATTCGACATCCCTTTCTCAGCAGAAACTGAATTCACTGAATACGATATTAAGGCTGATGCAGCAACTCTTGAAGAGCGTATCAAAAACTTACGTCGTAGCTATGGTAAAATGACCAACCCTGAAGTTTCAGAAGAAGGTGATGTTCTTTATGCTACTTTGAAACAAGATAAAGAAGAAGGTATTGAAAAAACAACTTCAATCCGTACTGACATCATTGAAGATGCTAAAATCAAAAAATCTCTTGTAGGTTTGAAAAAAGATGATACAGCTAAAATCGACGTTAAAAAAGCATTTAAAGTTGCTGATTTAGCACGTATTTTAGGTATTACTGAAGATGAGGCTGAAAACTTAGACGTTACTAAATTCGAATTGACTGTTAAAAACATCAATAGATTAGAAGAGTCTGATTTAGATCAAGAGTTTTTTGATAAGTTGTTCCCTGCTGGTGAAGTTACTACAGAAGAACAGTTCAACGAAAAAGTGAAAGAAGAAGTTGAAAACTTATTCAAACAAAACTCAGCTCAAAGATTGCGTAACGATATGTATACTTTCGGAATGGAAAAAGTAGACGCAAAATTCCCTGAAGAGTTCTTGAAAAGATGGTTAAAAGCAACTAATCCTAATTTAGATGCTGCTGAAATCGAAGAAGGATTCGAAGATTTCTTAAATAACTTGAAATGGACAATCATTGAAAACCGCATTGTTACTGCAAATAACCTTGAAGTTAAATATGATGAGGTTGTGGATTTAGCAAAAGAACGTATCTACGCTCAAATCAAAATGTACAACATCAATGAAGAGCCTACTGATGAGCAATTACAACAATTCGCTATGCAATTGTTAGCCGATAGAGAACAAGCTAACCGTTTGTTTGAAGAGGTTAAAGCTTTGAAAGTTTTCGATCAACTTAAAGAAACTGTTAAAATCAAATCTAAAAAGATTGATTACGACAAATTCGAAAAGCTTGATAAATAAGAATAGCAAGAATTAGTTATAAAATAAAGAACAGGCTCGGAGTTTCCGGGCCTGTTCTTTTATTGAATATAGTTTGTATTAATTAGAATGATTTGGAAAATCCTGTTAGCAGCCAAATTCCCATAGATATTTTTTCATTGGGATTATATGTTGCTGAAGGACCTGTTTCTAAATTAAAGCCAAAGTTTTTTCCCAATTGTCTGTTCATCCCCCAAATAGCTACCAAACCAAACGAACTACTCGTACTGAATTGATTGAATTTTGTAATTTCCCCATTCACATCTTGTTTCTCTTTATACCATCCATGCATCACTCCAAACAGTCTACCTCCTAAATAGCTGGCACTATTGTTTGAAATGTTCTTCCCTTTATTAAATCTCTTTTCAATATTATAATAATGCTTAACCGCAATAAATGCTGCTGGCATCAATGAATAGGAATTAGATTTGAATTGGTAAACATCATTTCCATTTACACTCGCTGAACCTTTGGAAAACCCAATTCCAACAGCCATACCTACATTTGCGTCAAAGATTGTTTTAGGGCCAATTGGATGCTCATATTGGAAAGTTAATGCCGGAAATAGAAATGATAATATGACGCCCTTTGTTTGAACGACATAGTAATCGGGATTAGAATTTTTTAAAGTAGTAGAATCTGCATTTTGAGCATTTGCTGTGAAATTTACTCCACAGAAAAGGGAAAACAAGTAAAATCTTGCTTTAAATGTTTTTGAATTTAAGTTAAACATAGTTTTTATTAATTTATGTTCAAATATATAGTTTGAAGCATTAATAAAAGCTTTGTTATAATATTTTATTGAAAATAATTTAACTTAAAATATTTTGTTTTTAAAAGAAGATGTTGTATCCAACGGATAATCGTCCATATGGATATTCACGGTTAAAGTCAGGATATTGCTGTTCTCTAAAATGTCCCTGTAGATTGAAATAACCCGAACTAAGGTTAAGAGACCATCTTTTATATAAACGAAGGCTTGCTTCCACATTCAATCCATGGAGGACATAGTATGAATCAGTACCTGAAATTGTAAAAAATACCCCCCCATTATAATCGGCACTAATCATAAAACGGTTCAACAACATGAGATCTCCCCTAAAACGGTAAGAGGCACCAGGACCATAATTATAATTTCTACTGGCACCATACAGGAGATAAGGGTCTGGCACCGCAGCCAGAACTACCGCACCCCCACCAACACTTAGATTAAGTCTGTTACCAGTTTTATATCTAAACTCAGAAAGCCAGTTATAATTAATACTTTGAGCACCATAAAAGAAAGCATCATTATTGTAGAAATCATAATGTGCATTCAATGTTCCATAGTGATCACCTTTTCTGGATTTAAAGAATTTTGCTCCATATAATAAAGCATGTACATTGACAGCGTTTATAAAGGAACTATCTCCATTTCCAAGTTCCAAATTAACCGAAAACTGATCGAATGGTCGCTTGTAATTATGGTCACCATTGCTATACCTAAATCTTAATCGACCATAAAACGCATTTTTTCCCTCGTTTAGGAAGTCTCCTTCCTTTGCATCAAATCTTCTGATACCCAAATCAACTTCAGCCGTAATAATTGAGGAATCTGCTCCGTAATAATCATCAATGCGCTTCCCCCATTTCCCATCCAATAGTCGGTTCAGTCCATTAATTGGATTGACAATAGTTGCTACAATTTCATTGCCGATTCGATTATGATCTGTCCGATTTCTGGCAAGAATATTCCGAGAGACCCGGTGCATCATCTCGCCTAGGAGTATACCACCAAAAGTAGTATTAACCAAATCATTGATCGATGGGTGTTGAGTTTCACCTGCAGTTTCCCAGATATAACTTCCGGCAACAGTAGCTAGACTAGATTGGTAAAAATTATATCCATTACTTCGAAATGCATTGAAATATATCTGTCCATGAAATGGGTGGTCAATTTGATTAGTTGTGAATTGATTATCATCCCAATCCCAAGCACTGAATCGTTGATGATCTAGAAAATTCTGGAAGGAAATATAAGAATAAGGATCTTTTGTGATAAAACGATTAAAGGAGGCCGGAAAGGCTTGTGCTAAGAACCACTCGGTCCCTGCTCTCCAAAACTTCTTCTCCCTTTTTGGATTCAAATCCCATTGGATAGTGTCTTTTAAAAAATCAGGGGTATCTGTCAAGATACTTAAGCTATCCTTCCTGAAATTAATAGGTTCATCCTTGATTTTTCCGAGGGTATCAATCTGAGCAAAAGAACAAGAAATGGATAAAATAAAAATCCAAACAGTGAGAGGTAAACTTTTGTGATGTATATGCAATGTACTGTTATTTAATAAGCTGTAAAATTAAATTAATATATCGAATTGCTAAGCTTCATTTGCCCTCCTAACTCAATTTTAACATTCTGTTGTTAATATGGCCATGGTACAAACAGTTTGTCCTTTGAATGGTTTTAATTATATTTAAAGGATAACCAACAGAATAACAGCATGAAAAGATTTTTTTTAAGTATGACAATTCTGCTGATGAGCATTGCAGTCTTTGCTCAGAATAAGCAGTCCATAACCGGAGCTTATTTAGCCAAGGATGGAAACACTAACCATTTATGGCTATTTGTAGATGGCTATAGTTCCTATATTCAATACGAAAACAACAAATACCTTTCCACTTGGGGTGGTCCATTCAGCAATGAATCCAACGGAATACAAGTCAAGATTGAATATAATGATGCAAAACCAGATGAAGTTGGACAAGACAAAGCTACCGCTGCAAAGTTAAGTGGGAATGAAATAAAAATGGGAAACCTGACTTTCAAAAAACAACCTTCAAATAAACAGGATTTGGATGGTCTTTGGAGAATTACAGGAAGAAAGCAAGATGATAAAGTATCCACTATTCCTCGAGGAGATCGAAAAACAATTAAGATTTTGGTAGATGGATATTTTCAATGGATAGCGATTAATCCGGCTGAAAAAGGGTTCTATGGCACAGGTGGTGGACAATATACCTTCAAAGCAGGAAAATATACTGAGAAAATATTATTCTTTTCTAGAGATAACAGCCGGGTTGGCGCTTCATTAAGTTTTGATGGAGAAATTAAGGATGCTGATTGGCATCATAGTGGGTTAAGTTCTAAAGGTGATCCAATTTTTGAAATATGGTCAAGAGACAATAAATAAGAACAATAAAGGGCGTTGAAATCAACGCCCTTTGTTTATTATCTTAACCGAATAAGTCCGAACTTAAATATCGATCTCCCCTATCGCACACGATAAAAACTATGACTCCAGATTCAATTTCATTTGCTACAGTAAGAGCAGCTTGAAAGGCTCCACCAGAACTCATTCCAGCAAACACGCCTTCCTTTCTCGCTAGTTCCCTAGCTTTCTGGGTAGCGTCCTTCTGATCAATATCGATAACTCTGTCAACTCTAGAAGGGTCAAATATCTTAGGCAAGTATTCTTTTGGCCATCTTCGAATACCGGGAATGGACGACTCTTCCGTTGGCTGACAACCCACAATTTGAATTTCCGGATTCTGCTGCTTTAAATAAATTGAACAGCCCATAATTGTGCCTGTAGTCCCCATCGCACTCACAAAATGTGTAATCTTACCATCGGTATCTCTCCATATTTCAGGACCAGTAGTTTTTACGTGAGCTTCATAATTATCGGGATTTGAAAACTGGTTTAAAATATAATATTCCCCAGTAGCAGCTTTCTCTTCAGCATAGTCTCTACTGGCTTCCATACTATCTAATAAAGTCACTTTTCCTCCAAATGCTTCCATAGTCAAGGTTCTTTCTCGTGTTGAGGAAGAAGGCATGACCAACTCAATTTCTAGACCGAACATACTTGCAATCATAGCTAAAGCAATTCCTGTATTTCCGCTAGTTGCTTCAATCAATTTAGTTTCTTTATTGATTTCACCACGTTCCATGGCTGAACGAATCATATTCAAGGCAGCTCTATCCTTCACAGAGCCACCAGGATTATTACCTTCTAATTTTGCGTATATCTTCACCTTTGGATTATCATGAAATCCTTTGATTTCAACCATCGGCGTATTTCCTATTAAATCGATTATGTTTGCCATTAAGCTAGGGGTTTAGAGTCTATGAATTTTGAATTAGGTTGATGGTACACAGTGGTATAAGGATCAATACTGCTTGTTAGCCATACATTCCCACCAATTACAGAATGATGACCCACAATTGTTTCACCTCCAAGAATGGTTGCTCCAGCATATATAATGACATGGTCTTCGATTATTGGATGTCTTTGTGTATTTGCCATATTCTTTTCCACGCTGAGGGCACCTAAAGTTACCCCTTGATAAAGTTTAACATGCTTACCAATTCGAGTTGTTTCGCCAATGACAATACCAGTTCCGTGGTCAATATGTAGATACTCATCAATAAAAGCTCCAGGATGGATATCAATACCGGTTTTGGAATGTGCATACTCGGTTAATATCCTTGGAATCAAAGGAATTCCTTGAATCCAAAGTTCATTCGCTAATCTGTAAATGCTGATCGCTAAAAAACCGGGATAGGTTCTGATAACCTCATTTAAACTTTGAGCCGCTGGGTCACCATCCATGATTGCCTGCGCATCGGTCAACATTCTTTGGTATATCGCAGGTAAATTCTCGAAAAACTTTTCCGAAACTTTCTTAATATCACAGCTCGAACAAGCTTTGGTTTTGAAAAGCATCAGATAAAGATCTGCTTCAGATTGTTTAAATGCATCTTCAATTTCTTGGACCGTATGGTATGTTTTGGAGTCACGTTCAGGGAACAGCAAATGCATCAGTTCCACAGACCAACGTGCAATAGCTTTATTGCTCGGCATGTCTTGGACCGCCTGCTGTTTCTGATAAATATGTTTGTAAAAATCCTCCATTGTTATTAGGTAAACGTATTTAAAAATTAATAATTATAGCACTAGCTTATTGAAGAGTTCCTGATGAGTTGCGAACGCATCCGTACACAAACCTGGGTGTACCGATGAACATTGAATTAAGGTGCTTCTTTTTGCGGTTAACCAACGAAATCTTTCCGTCTGATCTAATTGTGCCAGAGCACCTCCAGCTTTAGTACCAAGACAAACTTGCTTCATGGAATCTAAGTGACATAGTATTTGTTCAAAATCCATTTCTGGACTTAACAAAGAACAACGATCAACATCAACATGAAAGAGTATATCTGCATAGCGTTGTTTTCTGCAATACAAAAGCACACCTATATTGATAAATTCCTCACGTTCAACACGTGGAACCAGCCGCACGACTGCATACTCATATAATGTTCTATCGTGCATGTTGAATTTGATTTACAAAAACCTGTGAATTCTCTGCCCTCCTACCAATAAATTCCACATATACATCCCTTACCTGTTCGGCAGTTAATTCTCTAACTTCATCAACTAACCATTCATCAGGAATAACATTTAATATCTCACGAATATTATCCCTAGTAAACAAGGATTTATATGTAGAATCTATTTTGTCGACCTCTGTTGCTTTCGAAAGCAAGACATGATCTTTAATTTGAATAAATGGTTTGCCAACACTATCTTCCCAGTTATCCCAGTTATGATGAAAGTATAGTGCTGCTCCATGGTCGATTAACCAAAGCTCTTTATGCCAAATCAGCATATTGGTGTTTTTAACTGTTCGATCTACATTCATCAACAAGGCATCCAGCCAAACAATCTTTGAAGCTTCTTCAGCAGAAATATCATCCACATTGGCGTCAAATGTTATGGCACCATTCAAAAAGCTAACCCCTAAATTTTTTCCTACCGAAAACTTCAATAAATCCTGTATTTCTTCATCCGGCTCTGTTCTTCCAAATCCTTCATCCAGATCTGCATATACCATTTCTGGTACTCGTAGCCCAAGAAAACGAGCAAGCTCACCTCCAATAAATTCAGCTACTAAGGCTTTCTTTCCTTGCCCTGCACCTCGAAACTTGATTACATAGCTGAACCCATCATCAGCATCCACCAAACCTGGTAAGGATCCACCTTCTCGAAAAGGCTGGATATAGCGTATGATTTTCACCTCCCTGATCTCAGGACTTTTTATCTCTTGCATTTATTCGTTAATATGATAATTCAATAAACTCTCGTATGGATCTCCTTGCAAGCCTAATAGCTTCGCAAATGCAGGTTCTGTTTTCATTCCTTTAGATTTTAATTCCATTATTTGTTTTTTGAAATCAACTCCAAAGTTCTCCAGAATCTCAAACTCCTTAATTAAATGCCTATAACCATACTGATTAACTACAGGCCTTCCCTCTGCATACAACTCAACAGGCATATCTGCTATTTTAAAGTTAGCAATTCCAACTTCTTTTCCACGAAGGGATTTCACTTTAAACCTATAATCTTTATGATTTTTGAAATTCTCAAGACAAAATTTTTCAAATTCCACTAAATCGTTGACTTCACATGCAATATCCAGGTCACTGCCTGCTAAAGCAATGTCAAGAGGGATAGTTCCAATAAGTATAGGGTTATAAGGCATTAACAGCTCCATTATTGAAAACTTAGTCAATAGATTATACGACCTTTGTTGTATTTCACTGCCGGTTTTTAAGTAAACAATATCCTTGAACATTGGAATTTCCATTAATCAAAGGTACTGGAATGACCTTATAATTATTGTAAATCGAGGAAATTGTACACGAATGTGACTGAAAGGTTAATGATATTCTAGCTATATTTGTGAGAATCATATATTAATGCAAAATCATTTTATGGACACAAATACCGAATACAATCGTATTATAAGCATCTGCCAGGAATTATTTATTAAAAAGACAAAAGACTATGGTACTGCTTGGCGAATATTGCGATTAAGTTCTTTAACAGATCAAATCTATATTAAAGCCGCCCGTATTCGATCATTAGAAGTCAAGAAAGAATCCAAGGTGGGTGAAGGTGTTGTCGATGAATATATAGGCATCATTAATTATTGTGTTATTGCATTGATACAGCTGGAACTTGGCAATACAGAGAATGAAAATTTAGACCCTAAAATTGTTGAGGAAAAATATACAGAGAAGGTTAATGAAACAAGAGATTTGATGTTTGCAAAAAACCATGATTACGGAGAAGCATGGAGAGATATGCGTGTGTCCTCTATGACAGATTTAATCTTGATGAAATTACATCGCGTAAAGCAGATCGAAGATAATGATGGACAAACCCTCGTCTCCGAAGGGCTACAAGCAAATTACCAAGACATGCTAAATTATGCTGTATTTGCATTAATAAAATTAGGCTTAGCAAAATAAAATCACCATGACTTACACACAGAGCTATTCCCAAACTAAACAAACCAAACCTAATATATTATTATGGATTGCTAGAATCCTGGTAGGATTACTTTTTATCTTTTCAGGACTCATCAAAGCTAATGACCCAATGGGCTTTGGTTATAAGCTTCAAGAGTATTTCCATGTGTTGAATCTTAACTTCCTAAATGATTATGCATCTTGGATTGCTATTTTCCTTTGCGCTTTGGAAATTATCCTAGGTGCCTTGCTGATCATAGGCGTTGCCGGGAAAAAAGTCGCTTGGGGATTATTGTTGTTGATAATTTTCTTCACCTTCTTGACTTTCTACTCCGCATTTTTTGAGGTTGTAAAATCATGTGGCTGTTTCGGAGATGCTATACCGTTGACTCCTTGGCAATCGTTTTTCAAAGATTTAGTTTTATTGATTCTTATCGTTTATATATTCATTAAAAGAGACCAGATTAAGCCTTTCATCAGAAGTCTATTTACAAGAAACTTATTAACTGCATTTATTATCATAGCTTCATTTGGTATAGGAATTTACACCTATTATTTCCTGCCTTTTGTTGATTTTTTACCTTATAAAGAGGGAAATAACATCCCTGCATTAATGAAAGTGCCAGAAGGTGCTGAGCCTGATGTTTATGAACATATTTATGAGTTAAAGAATAAGACGACCAATGAAACTAAGACAGTTACGGACAAAGAATACATGGGCCAAAAGCTTTGGGAAGATGAGAACTGGGAAGTGGTAGGTGATCCAAAATCAACTTTGGTAAAAAAAGGATTCGAAGTAAAGATTCCTGACCTAATTATTACGGATATGGAAGGAAGCGATCGGACTGAAGAAATCGTCAACAATCCATATTACAATTTTATTGTCGTAAGTACTGACCTAAAGAAAATGTCTCCATTTGATTTGGCTGCACTAGATCGGATCAATTCAACAATCAGAGACCTATCCGTAGATTATAACATTAGAGCAATATTAGCAACAGCGTCTTCGTCTGATGAGGTTGATTATTTAAATGACCAGATGGATTTGGTCCTTGAAACTTTCTATGTAGATGCTGTTCCTCTAAAAAGTATGGTTAGGGCAAACCCAGGAGTTATGTTGATGCTAAATGGAACTGTAATAAAAAAATGGTCCCCTCATAATTTTCCGAGTAAGCACGATTTAATTACAAATTATTTAGATAAAGTAGAATAATGCAGAAGCCAGTTTTCCTGATAGGATTTATGGGAAGTGGTAAAACCACTTGGGGAAAGAAATTAGCAAATGCCTTAGATGTTCCATTTGTTGATTTGGACCATGAGATTGTTGATTATATTGGCATGTCTATTCCTGAATATTTCGCACTCTATGGTGAAGATCAATTCCGAAAAATTGAAAAGGAAGTTTTGCATAACCAACAGAATAAAGCTGGAATAATTTCAACGGGCGGTGGAACTCCTTGCTTTTACGACAATATGGATTGGTTACTCAATAATGGAACAGTTTTATATTTAAAACATAGTCCAAAATCTTTATGGAATAGACTCAGTCAATCGGATGTTCTCAAAAGACCTGCCTTGAAGGGGTTAATTGGCAATGATTTACTTCAATTTATTGAAACCAAACTAGAGGAGCGAAATCCTTTTTATGAACGAGCACATGTTTTGGTCGACCAAATAAACACCCCATTAGAAGAATTAGTAACATTAGTTAAAGCTAATCAATAGTTTTATGAGAAGAAATATATTTCCTTTAATTATTTCGAGCATTTCAATATTACTATTATTTACTGCTTGTTTTAGAACGAACAGTTCATCAAGCATGAATCATATGCCATCTGTTGATCCTGTCTTCAATCTAAATACAGTAGACGATCTCTATCAATTTTTAACTTATAATGAGCAGTCCTATCCATTAATTAGTGCCCATCGAGGAGGTCCAAGCGAGGGATATCCTGAAAATGCGATTCCCACATTTGCTCAGGTTGCGAATAAAATGCCTGCTATTATCGAGTGCGATATTAGTATGACCAAAGATTCTATATTGGTTCTTATGCATGATGAGACATTGGATAGAACCAGCACGGGAAAAGGAAAGTTATCCAAAAAAACTTATGCCGAATTGCAGGAACTTTACCTGAAAGATATTCATGGGGAAATAACAGAATATAAAATCCCAACCTTAGAGGATGCATTATCATGGGGAGTTGGAAGGGTCATTTATACGCTGGATGTTAAAAAGTCTGTTCCCTACCAAAAAGTTATTGATCTCATTCGAAAGACAAAATCAGAAGCGAACAGCATTATAATCACCTATTCAGCAAACCAAGCTGAGGTCGTTAATCGATTGGCACCAGATATTATGATTTCAGCCACGATTAAGAAAGCTGACGACTTAACTCGCCTAAGCGAATTAGGCATCCCTGACACAAGGTTAATAGCCTTTGTTGGAACAACTGAACCTGATACAGCCGTCTATTCGCTATTGAGGCAACATGGAATTAAATCTATCTTAGGTACCATCGGAAACTTAGACCGATCTGCCCAAAAAGCAGGATATCAACTATATGCTGACTTTATTGTTAGGGGAGCTGATGTATTGTCTACCGACCGTCCATTTGAAGCATGGAAAGCATTAGATTTCTATATCAAAAAAAGAAACTTAAATTCTCCTTTCATTAAATAACAAGGAGGATCTAACAAAAATAAAGCGCTCTGCCAATATCAATTTGTCAGAGCGCTTTTTGCTTAAAATAAATCTTAAACCTTTTGGATAAATTTATATCATTTAGAAAACTTTTTTAACCAAATCTTGTTCTATAGTTAAATGAAAACAAGATTATTATGAAAAATTTACTACTAACATTAGCCCTATCAATTGGCTTTATTTCTTACAGTTCTGCTCAAGTGGAAGTAAAAACTGTGCCTCAATCCTCTGCTGATGTAGGCATGGCACCAATCAGACAAGGTAATTGGATGGTCGGTGGATCTGTAGGTAGCTTAGGTTATAGCTTTGAAGCAGAATCTTTCAACATTCAGGTAAATCCAAGAGCTGGTTATTTCATTTCAGATGGTTTGGCTATTGGTGCTCAAGCTAATTTAGGTTTTAGAACCGTTAAGGATGCAGATAATGAATGGGGATATGGAATTGCTCCATTCGTACGTTACTACTTCCCAGGCGGTGCTAGCGCAACTGGCCGTTTCTTTGGTCAAGGTGACATCGGAATTGGCGGAAGTTCTGCCGGTGATAATGTTTCTTTAAACTTAGGAGCCAACGTTGGTTACGCGCATTTTATCACCCAAACTGTTGCTCTAGAGGTGATGGCAGGGTATAATTATTCCAAAGCCAACATCAGCGCATCTTCTGACAAACAATCAGGACTTGGTGTTTCTGTAGGTTTCCAAATCTATTTACCGGGAAGAAACAGGTAAGAAAAAAATTATTGACGTTCCATGAATTAATCCATTTACATTGTAACGTTGATTTGAGCTTGCAAAAGCAATAGCTTTTGCAACTTTGTTTTTTATAAAAAAAGCTTAGAGAATTCTCTAAGCTTTTTGCAATTTAATAAAACAATAGTCTATTATGATCTTTTCATACTTCCAGTTTCATTGAAACGTATATGCCAGCTAAATGCCTCTTCCAGCAAATGCGGAGTATGACCCCCACGCTCACATGCACGATCGAAGTAAGACTGAAGCTCTTCTTTATAATCCGGGTGTACACAATTGTCAATAATCTTCTGCGCCCTTTCTCTCGGCGCTAAGCCACGTAAATCTGCCAAACCTATATCCGTAACCAATATATCCACATCGTGCTCTGTGTGGTCCGTATGTGATACCATTGGAAGGATATGTGAAATCTTATTTTCTTTCGATGCAGCCTGGGTCACAAAAATACTTAGGTAAGCATTTCTCGCAAAGTCACCGGAACCGCCAATACCATTCATGATTTTAGTTCCCCCTAAATGCGTCGAATTTACATTGCCATAGATATCAAATTCTATTGCAGTATTGATCGCTATAATTCCTAACCTTCGGATTAATCCTGGCGTGTTGGAAATGTTTTGTGGACGAAGGACAAACTTATCACGGTATTTCTGAAGGTTATCGAATACGCGATCATAGCAGTCTTTAGAAACAGTCACAGATGAAGCTGAGGCAAAACTTAACTTACCAGCATCCATTAGATCGAATGCAGAATCCTGAAGCACCTCGGAGAACATGGTTAAGTCGTAAAAATTACTATCCAAGAACCCTGTTAATACAGCATTTGCAACTTTTCCAATTCCTGCTTGAATAGGTAGCAGCCTATCGGTAAGATGACCTAACTTTACCTCTTCCTCAAAAAATTGTAGAATATGTTTCGCAATATTGATTGTCTTTTCATCTGGCGCAGCAATATCGGCCGGACTATCCTTCTTATCCGTGAAGACGATTGCAGCAACTTTATCTGGATTCAGAGGAATAGATCTCCTTCCAATCTTGTTCCATGGAGCAACAATAGGAATTACATTTCTATGAGGATAATCTTCTGCTTGGTAGATATCATGGATACCATACACGTTTTCATGCACTGAAGTATTGATTTCCAAAATAACCTTCTTCGCTAAAGATGCGAATGTTACGGAATTACCTACTGAGGTGGTCGGAACGATACTACCGTCACGATCGATATAGGCAACCTCCAAAACGGCAATATCTACATCAGGTAAATTCTTATTGTGTAAAAGCTCGGCGCTTTCACTTAAATGTTGGTCAATAAATAAAACTTCTCCTTTATTGATTTTACTTCTCAAGACAGGGTCTACCTGAAATGGCATCCTTTTTTTCAATGCACCTGCTTCGGCTAACAAACCATCTGTGCCATGACCTAAAGATGCACCGGTCATTAAAGTAATCTGAATATTTTCTTTTTTAGCGCGTTCTGCTAATGCAGGTAAGATAACCTTACTGTCTCCAGCTTTTGTAAATCCGCTGGATCCTACCACCATACCATCTTCAATTAATTTGACAGCCTCTTCGGCGGTTGTAACTTTGTCTTTCAGTCTTTCTAGACGTATTCTGTCCATCATATCAATGCATTTGAAATTACTCTATTAGAGTGTGGCAATATTAATCAATATTTTATTTATAAAATTATCCATTATAGCCAGTTACTTTTTTAAAGAAATTAAAAAGTAACCGATTACTTACTTTATTAAAATCCCTACCATATGCTTTATTATTGCAAATTTTTTAGGGAATCGTACATAAAGTCATGTTTATTTACTGGATTGGGAATAATTTACAAAACATAGCAGATAATTCAACATTAATATTTATAAAATGGTAACGTAAGCATTAAGGAATATCGAAAGGATACCTGTTACCTTTTTGCATTTATCAAATAAAAACAGGAAATTTATGCCATAATAATGCTTTTTTGAATGCAAAAGGAATATATTGACAAATACTATATGACAGAAGTAGATACCTATGATAACAGTATCTATTGTCATCACGCAGTTATGGGTGAAGGAGTAACTGAACACTCACATAAGAAAGGGCAATTCCTCTACACTGAAGGTGGAGTTGTTTTCTTAAAGACTGCTGAAAAATCATATTTCTTACCTGCCAGGCATTATATCTGGATTCCATCCTATGTAAAACATAGTATTCATCCGAGTAGCCCTGAGGTTGTTATGAGGAATCTTTATTTCCCAAAATATGATACCGACACCGAATTCTTTGATAAAGTCAATATTTATCCAGTAAATGATCTATTAATCGAATTGATCATGTTCACCAATCGTTGGAATGGAAATATATTCCCCGAAGAAGAACCTCGATATTCAATTGCAAAAGCATTCAAACTAATATTACCTGAACTTTCACATACGGAACTTCCTCTTGCTCTACCTTATCCTAAAAATGATAAGTTAAAACAAATCATTACTTATTTGGAACAGAATATTGCTGAGAACATTAGCTTTAAAAGCTTAGCAGAGCATTTCGACATATCCGAAAGAACGCTTGCGAGACTGTTTCAAAAGGAATTGGCAATGTCCTACATCCAGTATTTTACGATATTGAGAATGTTAACGTCCTTGAAGCTTCTTTTAGACGATAAATTGAGCGTGAATGAGGTTGCTTTGCGTGTAGGCTATAATAGTCTGCCTACATTTAGCAATACCTTTAATAAAGTGATCGGGGTAAGACCCAGTGAATATGTAAAAAACAAAAATTTATTGTTATAATCCACTATTATGAATTTTAAAACCATTATTGCCAGCCTTTTGCTGGGAACATTGTTCTCTTGTTCGGCAACTTCTCAAGTCAATCAGAAGACATCCGTAAAAACTCCTAAGCCCATTCAGTTATTTAATGGGAAGGATATCAAGAACTGGACACCTAAAATTAGATTACATGAAGTTGGCGACAACTATGAAAATACTTTCCGTGTGGAGGATGGCCTATTAAAAGTACGTTATGACGGTTATGATGATTTCAATCAACAATACGGACATATTGCTTACAATAAGCCTTTTTCATATTACGTGTTAAGACTTGAATACAGATTTGTAGGAGAACAAACAAAAGGTGGTGAAGGTTGGGCATGGGCAAACAGTGGGGCAATGCTTCATGGTCAAGACCCTAAAACCATGTTGAAGGATCAAGACTTCCCTCTTTCCATCGAAGGTCAATTATTAGGTGGAAACGGTAAGGATGAAAGAACAACTTCAAACCTGTGTACACCGGGAACAAATGTCGTTATGAATGGCAAACTGATTACGGCTCACTGTGTAAGCTCTACATCAAAGACATACCATGGTGATCAATGGGTTACTGCTGACTTTGTTGTATTAGGTGACTCCTTGATTCAGCACGTTATGGAAGGTCAAGTCGTATTAGAGTACAATAAACCTCAAATAGGCGGTGGAAGTGTATCTCCTGTAGATCCAAAAGAAAAACAAGACGGAAAACTATTAGATAAAGGATATATTTATCTTCAGAGCGAAAGTCATCCCATCGACTTCAGAAAAGTAGAACTTTATGATTTAGATGCTTACAAAGGTGACAAGCAAAAGTTAGATCAAGTTGTAAAAGCAATCATAAGCAAGAAATAATAGCCTTCAACATATTAAAAAATAAAGCCCGAACTGTTTGTTCGGGCTTTATTTTTTTTGCGCTTTTAATTTTTAGTTCTTACATCCTATTACAAACAAGAAAAGGGATGTTGTAATAACACCCCTAAATATTGTATAGAAAAAGCTTAAATTACGCTAATTTATTAACGAATTTAGTCAATTTTGACTTGTTGTTTGAAGCTTTTTTCTTGTGAATAACATTCTTCTTTGCAAGACGATCAAGCATAGATACCACGCGTGGCAATAATTCTTTAGCTTCTTCTGCAGAAGTAGTGTTACGTAATTTCTTGATTGCGTTACGTGTAGTTTTCGCTTGGTAACGGTTTCTTAAACGCTTCGCAGCGTTAGCTCTAATTCTTTTGATCGACGATTTATGATTTGCCATTTCTCTTAGCTATATAATATTTTAAATCTTTTATACTTTATTTCGGACTGCAAAAATAACACAGAAAATCTAATATTCAAAATCATTTTTAATTTTTCGAAATGATTATCTTTGCAAGATGCAAAAATTATCCATGGATCAGCTCAATCGGGTTGATGTTGAAACCTTTAAATCTCAAGAGAAAACTCCCTTAGTCATTGTATTGGACAATGTGAGGAGCATGCACAATGTAGGTTCGGCCTTTCGTACGGCAGATGCTTTTGCCATTGATAAGATCGTTTTATGTGGTATTACGGCTACTCCACCGCATCGTGAAATAGAAAAGACGGCGTTAGGAGCTACCCAATCTGTCACTTGGGAATACGAGAAAGACAGCGTGGATGCCATCAAAAAATTAAAGGAGGAAGGATTTGAGGTCTATGCAATCGAACAAACCAATAACAGCATCTCCTTGGAGACCTTTGAACCTGTAACAAACAAGAAGTATGCGGTAGTTTTTGGCAATGAGGTCCATGGTGTGGAAGAGGATATCATTGCGATCGCGGATGGCACCTTGGAAATCCCACAATTTGGGACAAAACATTCCTTCAATGTTTCTGTTACCATAGGTATAGTACTGTGGGATTTAATCAATAAAACCAAGTTTATTAAAAAATAACAAAATACCTACCTATCTGATTTTTAGAAGTCATATCAAAATAGTAGATTTGCGTTGCAAAAAATAAGACAAAATGAGTGTATTAGTAAATAAAGATTCCAAAGTAATCGTTCAAGGTTTTACCGGAAACGAAGGTACTTATCATGCGTCTCAGATGATTGAGTACGGTACAAACGTAGTAGGTGGTGTAACTCCAGGTAAAGGAGGTCAAACTCACTTAGATCGCCCAGTATTCAATACTGTCCAAGATGCTGTTGATGCTACAGGCGCAAATGTATCTATTATTTTTGTTCCACCTGCATTCGCTGCTGACGCTATCATGGAAGCTGCTGCTGCTGGTATCGCTTTGATTGTTTGTATTACTGAAGGTATTCCTACAAAAGATATGATTCAAGTAAAATCTTACTTGAGCGACAAAAACTCACGCTTAATCGGTCCTAACTGTCCAGGTATCATCACTGCTGAAGAAGCTAAAATTGGTATCATGCCAGGATTTATCTTCAAAAAAGGTACAGTTGGTGTTGTTTCTAAATCTGGTACTTTAACTTACGAAGCGGTTGACCAAACAGTTAAAGCTGGTTTAGGAATTACCACTGCTATCGGTATCGGTGGTGACCCTATTATCGGAACAACAACCAAAGAAGCGGTAGAACTATTAATGAATGACCCTGAAACTAAAGGTATCATCATGATTGGTGAAATCGGTGGTGGTATGGAAGCTGAAGCTGCTCGTTGGATTAAAGAAAA
>JBEBTR010000061.1:0-17334 GCA_040393725.1 Sphingobacterium endophyticum
CAGGGTTTACACGCAAATATTATGTGCTTCATATCTGTGAAAATCTAGACTGGATTAAAGGTTTGGACATCAATGAGGTAATGCAGGATTTTTATCAACGTGAAGTCGCTTTGATAAAGTCACTTTATAAAAAGTCTATAGATCATGGCGAGTTGATTATGGAGGATGTTGAAGGAAGCGCCTGTACATTGGTTGAAATACAAAAAGGTTTGGGAATCATACACACCATTTCAGACGTGATTACGGGAATTCCGAATGAAGACAATGTGGATAAGATATTGGAGAGTCAAAAAAGAGCATTAAAATTAATTTTCGAAGCAAGAATAGCTAGCAATAAATAAATGAAGAGAACTAAACTTATGGCCCTATTGGTGGCAGGGATGCTATCGGGTTCATTGTTACATGCACAAGAGACCTTAACCTTACAGGAGGCGGTTAAATATGCATTGGATAATAAGGCAGATGCTAAAAAAGCAAAACTCGACCTTGAGAATTCTGAATATCAAATTGATGAGGTCAGAGCGGGGGCCTTACCACAAATTAATGCATCCGCAAATGTGAAGTATAATGCTATAATTCCAAGTATGCCTTTAGATATTGGTGGTCAGACCCAATATTTGAAAATGGGACAGCCATGGAACTCTACAGCTGGTTTGTCTGTGAACCAACAGATCTTTAACCAGTCCTTGTTCACAGGTCTAAAAGCAGCTAGAACAACTCGAGAATTTTATCAAATCAATTCCCAATTGACTGATGAAATGTTAATTGAAAAAGTTGCTAATGCTTACTATGATGTATTTACAACCCAGCTACAATTAGAAACAATTGATAATAACTTGGAAAATACTAATAAAACCAAGAGTGTTATTGAGGGATTGGTAACTGCAGGAATTGCTAGACAGATCGATTTAGATAGGATAGTCGTTAACATTAACAATTTACAAGCACAAAGACAAATTATAGTCAATGCGCTCGAGTTAAAAGAAAATGCTCTGAAGTTTGCTATTGGAATGCCTATTGAAACAGCGATTGAATTACCAGATGAGACATTTGACATCAACGCACAATTGGCATCAGCTAGCACGATGGATCTTTCGGGAAGAACTGAGATTAAGGTTTTAGAAAAGCAATCAGAATTATTGGAGCTTAACCGCCAGAGTATGAAAGCCGCATATTATCCTTCCTTATCTTTTGGTGGAGATATTGGTTACCAAGGTTTCGGTAATGGGATTCCAGGTTCAAATGATTTCAAATGGTTCCCAACATCAGGACTAGGATTGAACTTATCCATTCCAATCTTCAATGGAGGATCAACAAAAGCAAAGATTAATCAAGCAACCATTCAGATAAAACAGTTGGAGGTTGATATTGAAGATGCAAGATTGGGATTGAATTTGGCGAATGAAAATGCAAAAGCCCAAATTAAGAATAGCTTATTAACAGTTGACGCCAATAGGAGAAACGTAGAATTATCTAAAGAGGTGCTGGATGATACGCAAAACAATTATCGGAATGGTTTAGCGACTTTGACAGAGTTATTGGACGCTGAGAATGCGTTGGCCACAGCTGAGAATAATCTAAATACATCTTTATTAAATTATAAAATTGCTGAGGTTCAGTTAATCAAAGCAAATGGAGAATTAAAAACATTAGTAAACGAATAATATAACCACATAAATGAAACGTACATTAATTACCTTACTTGTTATCATTGCTGCAGGAGCAGGTATTTACTTTATTCTTCAAAAGAATAAGGCGAAAAATGATGCAGCTACTGCTGCGGTAGCTGAGAAAAATGCTGCAGTAGCAGTTCGTATCGATACTGCAGAGAATAGCAATATGAGTTTAGAATATCTAGCGAATGGTACATTTATGCCAAAGCAGGAGGTAACTGTTGCAGCTGAAACTGGAGGTCGTGTGGTTCGTGTTTTAGTTGACGAAGGTTCAAGAGTTTCACCTGGACAAACACTTGCAGTTGTAGAAGGTGATAAATTAAATGTCAATGTAGCAAATGCCCAAGCATCCTATGATAATGCCCAAGCAAATCTGCAACGTTATGAAAATGCTTTATCAACAGGAGGAGTAACCCAACAGCAAGTTGACCAAATGAGACTTCAATTTGAAAATGCAAAAAACAACTTGAAGAGTGCTAAGTTAACTGCTGGCGATGTAACTATCAAAACATCTGTAGGTGGAATTGTGAATGCTCGTAAGATTGAACCAGGGGCATATGTTAGTCCTGGAACTCCAGCATTTGACATTGTTAATGTTAGTACATTAAAGTTAAGAGTCAATGTGGACGAAAAAAATGTTGCTGCATTACGTGTAGGTCAGGCGGTAAATGTTAAGGTTAGCGTTTATGCTGATAAAGAATTTACAGGTAAAATTACTTTCATCGCTCCTAAATCAGACGGTAGCTTAAACTTCCCTGTGGAGATTGAATTAGCAAATAACCCTAATAATGAATTGCGTGCTGGTATGTATGGTACAGCTGTATTTGGAACACAAGGTACATCAAGTGTATTAGTGGTACCAAGAACTGCTTTTGTAGGAAGTATTTCAGATAATAAGGTCTACGTTTTGAAAAATGGTAAAGCTGTAGAAACTGAAGTAGTTGCTGGAAGGAGCTTCGGTGATAAGATTGAAGTGATCAGTGGATTACAGGCTGGAGATCAAGTTATTGTGTCAGGTCAGATCAACTTGTTTAACAATACTCCTGTAGAAATCATTAAATAATTTTTGCTAAGAACGAATTCATCAAATGAAAATTACTGAAATATCGATAAAACGTCCCAGTCTAATTATAGTATTATTTATACTATTGACGTTAGGTGGGATATTCTCATACTCTCAATTGGGATATGAGTTGATACCAAAGTTTGAGGTAAATGTTATTACCATTCAGACGGTGTATCCTGGTGCTTCACCATCAGAGGTTGAAAGTACAGTTACGAAGAAAATTGAAGATGCCGTTTCCTCATTGGAAAACATCAAGAAATTAGAATCTACCTCCCTTGAAAACGTATCCATAGTTATGATTACGTTGAATGATGGGGCAGATGTCAATTTCTTGCTCACGGATGCGCAGCGGAAGATCAATGCTGTATTGAATGATCTCCCTGATGATGTTGAGGCGCCATCCCTCAATAAATTCTCTTTGGATGATATTGCCATTATGAGTTTGGCAGTGACCTCCAATCAATCTGAAAAAGAACTTTACGACTTATTGGACAACAAAATCCAACCTATTTTTGCCCGTATTTCTGGGGTTGCAAAAGTAGATATGATTGGTGGTGAAGAACGTGAAATACAAGTTTCCGTTGATCCTGAAAAAGCTGAAGGTTATGGCGTGTCAATTTCTCAGATTCAAAATGTTATTGCACAGTCCAACCTAGATTTCCCTACGGGTAACGTAAGTACACGTGAAAATAGAACTACAATCCGTTTGGCAGGTAAAGTTGTGGATGTAGAAGAATTAAGGAATCTCCCGATCACTACACCAACAGGTGTCACTATTTTCTTGCGAGATGTTGCCGATGTTCAAGATGGAATTAAAGAAATTGAGAAAATAGCTCGTTTAAATCGTAAGAATACCATTTTACTTCAGGTTTTTAAACAATCTGATGCAAATGCGGTAGAAGTATCCAAATTAGTTAAGGAAACTATTGCTACAGTAGAGAATGACTATAAAACGAACGATATTAAGATATTAGTTGCAAATGACTCCACTGATTATACCTTGAATGCTGCGAATAACGTAATGCACGATTTAATGATCGCAATTGCATTAGTAGGTTTTATCATGTTGTTCTTCTTGCACAGTTTAAGGAATGCTGCGATTACCATGGTGGCTATTCCACTTTCATTAATTGCCACATTTATTGGTTTGCTTTTAATGGGTTATACCTTAAACTTAATGTCTTTGTTGGGACTTTCCTTGGTAGTCGGAATTTTGGTCGATGATGCGATCGTTGTAATTGAGAATATCCACCGTCATATGGAGATGGGTAAAAATAAAGTTCGTGCTGCTTATGACGGAGCAAAAGAGATCGGATTTACGGTATCGGCAATTACGTTAGTAATCGTAGTAGTATTCTTACCGATTGCGATGTCAACCGGATTAGTTGCCAATATCCTTGCTCAATTCTGTGTGACCGTAATTATTTCAACGTTGTTGTCTTTATTGGTTTCATTTACGATTGTTCCATGGTTATATTCACGTTTTGGAAAGTTAGAACATGTTAATCCAAATTCATTTATTGGAAAGATTGTACATGGTTTTGAAGCGGGATTAACAAAATTCACACATTGGATTACAGGGATTCTAGAATGGTGTTTGAAAAATTGGAAGACTAAACTTGCGACCTTATTGATTGCCATGGTACTTTTCTTTGGTTCCTTTATGCTGGTAGGTTTAGGATATATTGGTTCAGACTTTTTCCCAGCATCGGATAAAGGTGAGTTCATGGTTCAGTTGGAATTGGAAAAAGATGCTTCTTTAGAGAAGACCAATTTCCTAACCCAGAAAGCTGAATCGATCATTGAATCGAAACCTGAGGTTGAAAGTATCATTACAACAGTTGGGCAATCATCTGATGGTGTTATGTCTACTGCTGGTTCAAGGTATAAATCAGAAATCCATGTGATTTTAAAAGATACCTATGAAGAGAGTTCCAAAGTTTATTCAGCAAGATTAAAAAGAGAGTTGGAGAACAAGCTGGTAGGAGCAAAAGTTACCACTGTAAATATGGGGTTGATGGGTGCAGAACAAGCTCCATTAAAACTAACAGTAATAGGGTCTGATATTGAGGATGCTCGTGAGTTTGCGATTAAAGCTGAAGAATTGTTGAGAAATATTCCAGGAGCTACAGGAGTTAAATTGACCTCGGAAGATGGAAACCCAGAAATACGTGTTCAGGTTGATCGTGATAAGATGACAAGTTTAGGTTTGAATGTTGCGACAGTAGGTATGACAATGCAAACGGCATTTTCTGGAAATACAGATAATAAATTCCGTGCTGGTGATAATGAATACGATATTAATATTCGTTTTTCCGAAAGTGGAAGAGCTGATATCAATAATGTTAGAAACTTGAAGTTCATCAACAATCAAGGAGCAACGATCTCATTGGATCAATTTGCAACTGTTACTTATGGATCAGGGCCAACCTTATTGGAACGTCGTGATAAATCACCTGCCGTATCGGTTCAAGGTTCTGTTGTAGGACGTCCAATGGGTACAGTAGCACAAGAATGGGAAGCTGAATTTTCAAAATTAGAACGCAAACCGGGTGTTGTTTATATATGGGGCGGTAATATGGAAAGCCAGCAAGAAGGATTTGGAACATTAGGAATTGCCTTAATTGCATCCATTTTACTGGTATATCTAGTCATGGTAGCACTTTATGATAGTTTCTCAACTCCATTTGTGGTATTATTCTCTATTCCATTATCATTTATCGGTGCCTTGTTATTATTGGCATTAACAAATCAAACATTGAATATCTTTACGATTTTAGGTATTATCATGTTAATTGGTTTGGTTGCTAAGAATGCGATTCTATTAGTAGACTTTGCAAATCATCGTAAGGAACATGGTGATTCCACGCATGACGCCTTAGTTGCTGCCAATCATGCGCGTCTTCGTCCTATCTTAATGACGACGATTGCGATGGTATTTGGTATGATTCCTATTGCTTTGGCAACAGGAGATGGAGCAGATACCAATAGAGGATTAGCAATTGTAATTATTGGTGGTTTATTATCATCATTACTTCTAACCTTGGTTGTTGTACCAGTTGTTTATTCTATATTCGATGGTTTTGGTCGTCGTTGGGGTAAAAAACAAAAAACTGATTATGCAACCTTAATGGAAGCAGATTATGAGAAAAACGAACATTACATTGATGAAATGGACGTTAAACATAATTAAAGCAGAACAATTAAATTTCTAAATATCGAAAGGCCTGGGATTATTACCAGGCCTTTTTATTTCGTTGAAATCGGTTAGATTAATAAGGTAATATTATTTCATTAACCCCTGATTTTTTTTGTTAAAATATATCAAAAGAGGAAATATTTATGCTATCAAATCTATCATAGAATTTGAAATGCTATCCAAAAAATAAATTGATTAATTTTTCAAAAAATGAGAAAACAGATAATTTTTAGATTGAATTCCTCAATAATTACTTGATTTAAGAGTGGAATTCCTGAAATAATAAGTGGAAATAACAGGAAAACTTGTTGTCTAAACATTTATTAAAAAAGGCTGAAAATATTGGTTTTTAATCAATTTAGCAATGTTTATTAGGTTTCATGAGTTGTGAAAAGGTTTACTTTTTAGAGAAATATATCCTATTATCGCGAATTTTCCCGTACTTGGTCATATTAAATATTGAGAGAAATTTTTTTTGAAAGATTTCAGATTGGATACAATAAACACACAAGAAATACACACACTAACTATTTTAAAGAGTGGCCTGAAATTTATTAATTTCAGGCCATTTAATTTTAGTCATTATGATCATCGACTTTATTAGGATTTGGAGGTAGTGGATTTGTATCGCCTTCAGGCCTTTTACCTGTGTCTGATTGTACCTTTTCATTCTCTTCTCTTGGTTGTTTAGTTTTATCAGTTTCGTTTGATTCCTTTTTGATTTCTTTTTGCTTGCTCATGATTATTTAATGTTTGTTTAAATCAGAACACTTAGGATATAGTAATGTTCGATTAAGATTTTGAATGATTAACAAACTTTTTATTTTTCTTCCTGTTAATTAGGGAAGGGGAATTAAATTATATATGGAAAAACAGGAAAGCAAAGGGTTTTTTAAGGATACATTCAATATTTTAAAGAATTCTGTAATGGGATTCATGAATGAAGACAGTATGAAGTACAGTGCTTCATTAGCGTATTATACGATATTTTCTCTCGGTCCCATATTGGTGTTAATGATCTCTTTAGCTGGAATATTTTATGGTGAAGAAGCAATTAAAGGGAAGCTTTTTTCAGAATTAAACGAATTGGTTGGATTAACTGCAGCAAGGCAAATTCAAGATGTAATTAAGAATTTGGAGTTGTCAGGCAAATCCAATTTAGCATTAATCGTCAGTATTGTTACTTTAATTATTGGTGCAACTACGGTTTTTGGGGACATGCAAAATTCAATAAATAAAATTTGGCATGTAAAAGCAAAGCCTAAAAAAGGTTGGTTAAAAATGATTATGGATCGTTTATTATCCTCCTCACTGATTATTGGACTAGGCTTTTTATTAGTAGTAACTTTGGTGGTCAATGGTATAATATTAACTTTAACGGATAGATTATTACGGTTCTTCCCGGACATGACAGTCTATTTCATGGACGCCATCAACTTTTTATTGACATTTGGAATTACATTTATCTTATTCTCAGTCATTTTTAAAGTCTTACCCGACGTAAATATTAGTTGGAAACCAGTGAAAGCTGGTGCTTTTTTTACTTCCATCCTGTTTGCTATTGGTCGATTTGGAATTGGTTTTTATTTACAGTCGTCAGATACAGAAAGCACTTATGGCGCAGCAGCTTCTATTGTTTTGATATTATTATGGGTTTATTATACTGCTGCTATTTTATACTTTGGTGCAATTTTTACGAGGGAGTATGCGACCTACCATGGTATCAGTATTGAACCATCAGAATATGCTGTTCATGTAGAATTGAAGGAAATCGAGCGAAATGTTAGTGAAATTCCTCCTGCACCATTAACAGAAGAAGAAAAAGTTATTGAAAAATAATATTAAAAAATGGATTGCTCAGACTTTCGTTTGCATGTTATTTAAACTGAAGTCTGAGCAATTCTTTCTTTATTGGTAATAGGCTTTTACCTTTTTCTCAAGGTCAACAATGATTTCATTGGCAAAATCTTTCCCAAGGATTTCTGTAGCATGGAATAAAGCCCCAGGACTGAACACATTAACTTCCATGATTTTATCACCTACAATGTCCAAACCTACCAAATACATATTGTCATCTTTTAGTTGTTGAGATACCTTTCCAACTAAGTTTAGAATTTGTTCATCGATGATGGCTTCTTCAGGTTTTGCTCCTTGATGGATATTGCTTCGGATTTCATCTTCCTTTTGAACACGACGTACAGCAGCATATTTACCATCAACTATAAGAGGTTCACCATCCATCATAAAAAATCGGATATCTCCTTTCTTTGCCTCAGGAAGATATTCCTGTGCAATTACATAACCATCTCTGGCGATGGCTTCCACTGTTTGTTTTAAGTTCTGACGTTCTTTGTAGTCAATCATAAATACATTCTTTCCACCTGAACCTTTCAAAGGTTTTAAAATGATCTTATCTTTCTGTTCTTCTAGGAACCTTAGAACATCTTCGTGGTTTCTAGTGACTAAAGTTTTTGGACGTACGTCTTTTGGAAAATTTTCTAGGTAAAGTTTATTATTCGCCTGAACCAAATAGTCGGGATCATTGATGACTAACCTTCCATTTTTCTTAACCATCTGAGCGAACTGAATGCCTGCGGCCGCCGCCCATGGCCTATTGATCATGTCTAATGTAGGATCAAATCTTAACCATAAAACATCAATTTCTTCAAAATTCACTAATGTTTTTGCAGCATCTTTGAGGTGATTTACAAATGCACGTGGGGTGCTAAGCCCATGCTCTGGTTTGATTATTCTGCAATGGGCCAATATGGTTTGTTCATCTTCATAAACAAAATCAGCTAATCCAATATAATAAACATCATGACCTCTATCTAACGCTTTCATAGCGAGCATAGTCGTGGTGAATCTTTCTTCTTCCTTGTGAGATTGATTGATAAGAATTGCGATTTTCATAAATTTTAATTGAAAAATATATTTATTGGATTAATTTGAATATACTTCCTCTCCGTTTTACATCTTTCCATTGCGGACTGAAATCTGGGAATAGATATCTAGGAGTTATGGCTGGAGGGATTAGGATTTCTTTTTGCAAAAGATCTTTTATAATGGGAAGGTAATCCTTCCTTATTTTCCCCATCATAAGTAAATGAACATTATTGCCATCTTTGAGGTATGTCAACAATTCCATAATACCTTTTAAATATAGGGCATCTTTAGTGAGTCCACCACCTCTATACACCCGCATTACGATTTGAAAAGCAGTTTCTGTTTGGAAGCTATATTGATCGACAAGCATGGTAAAAGTGTCGATGAAGGAATTCCCTAGGAGCATGTTTTGGACGGCTATTACCCGTGCGGCAATAATCCTTAAGCGGTCATTATTTAATCCACCTACAATGTATTCGGCCAAGACGGCCAAACCTTCCTGTAATTCTTCATAACCTGGTACTCCAAGACTAAATATGCTTAAAGGTTGCTGCCTACCATTAAAATAGGTGACAACATGCGTTCCGATCTCGTGCTGGATAAGGGCCTCGGCTCTTTGACGAGTTATTCTATATTCCTTACTTATATTCAATGCCCCTCGGTTAACCATCACACCAGAAATGTCCTCCCGTACTCGGACGGGACTGTTGAATTCAGGATTTTGAAGCTGCAAGAATTTAATCTCATCTCTTGCCAACTTAGCAAATTCTTGTGCTGAAAGGTATTCATCTGCTTTTTTAATTGGCTCTTCAGGTTCTGTTACCATTAAAATTGCCATTGCAGATTTATAAAGCTTCTCAGAAACATTCCCAAATACTTGTAAGCTACCATGTAGAAAATCATCTTTCCCACGATCCGCAATCATACTTACCATAGAATCTAGTTCAGTTCTTTTATCCCTGAAGATATAAGCCATTGTTGGGTCGTAGATATCCTCAATTCGTAAATTGTAGAGTCTTCTTTTTACGAGGTCTGGGTCAACATGCATCGGTCTATATAGAAATTTAGGAGTTTTCCAAAATTTGTCCTTTTTAAATTGCAGCCAAGCTTCATGTGCATTTAATGGAGTAACCATTAATAGAAAGTCGAATTTCGTGCTTTCCTGAGCAAGAGACTTATCAATTTCGATCATTAATGGCGTTAATTCTTGATGAAAATTCAGTCTTTGGGCTGTTGCGTTAAGGTGTGTATAGACACGCAAGAATTCGAAAAAAAGACGTGACAGGGATTTCGCTAATGTTTCCCTATATAACCGCATTAAAATAGGCAGAACCTGATCTTCATCTTCAATATAATTCTGTTTTATTGAGATTCCCATTAAAAGGGTTTGCTTATTTTGTAATTCTTTTTTACTGAAAATAGAAGGTACATCTCCTGGTTGTGGGATATTTAAATCCTTTGATAGGGCAACGTCTATTTCACGGGCTTCTTTTTTAATATTCTTTTGAAAATATTCTGCTAAAGGAAGTAAGTCCTTCTGTCCAACATGAATTAATACATCTTCTTTTTGATTTTCATCAGCTACCCAAGCCTCAACCAAAAGACAAGCACCAAACTCTTCTGCTAGTTTTTGAGATATAGGTTTTATCCATTCCTCTAAGTTGAAATCGTGGGATTTACAAACAATACTAGCATTTTCAGTTTTTGCAAGATCTACAATCATTTTATCCCTTTTTTCAGAAGAAGGGACTCTGTAAATAAAAATGTAAGGGACAATTTTATTAAAGATGAATTTACCAATATTTGGAATCTGATAATGTATAGGATTACGCTTGTTTATAGCGTTCAAGATTCTCAATAATGGTTTGTTCTTATCTTGAGTCATAATGGAAATACTTGTTTAAAATCGGTAGGCTATTTAATAGTAATTCTTTGCAAGAAACTATTTTATGAATATCGGGTAATCCTGTCCATTCATCCATAAAATCCTTTCTAAATTCTATAGAAATAACACAACCATATTCGCCAAATTTTTTATTTAATGTCTGGGATAAATATCCTCCTTTAAATTTAATATTTTCTTGAATATCAATATCTTCTGAATACAGTTTTTCTTTTTGAATGTATGTTATCAAATTATTAATTAATGGATTCCATTTAGGGTGAATATAGGCAGTTCCTAAATTGATTTGGGGATTTTTAATGACATCAACAATTTCATCTGGACCATTTCTCTTTGCATTATAACTGTGAATATCATAAACAACAAAGAATCCATAAGATGCAATGGTCTTATTTATTAATTCCTCAATTTCCTCATAGATATTTTTATGATCAAGGTAAAGATCATGGATTATAGACTCTGGAAGATCATTTCGAAACACAGTTAAACCCCAAGCTTGTTCAGGTTTTAAATAAACAGAATCCTTAACTATTCTATTAAGATCTAGTTGAAATCTGGATGATGAAACAACAAATTGGTTGATTGGAAGTTCAGCCATCAATGCTGTAAAAGGATCTTCTTCTCTTAATCTTTCCTGTTCATTTAGATTATAAAAAGGTTTGATTTGTTTATCTATTTGCTGACCGTCATGAATAGCAAATGCCCAAAAAGGGCTTTCAGTCTCTTTAATAAAATACTTTGTGAATTTTGCCATATATATGCGTTTCTGTTATAAAGAACAAAGATTGTGGTATTTAGTTTGTATTAACTTTATAATGATAGGACAATTTATTTTCCATTTCTTTTGCACTCATTTGATTTACTTTTCCATTTAATGACCTACAGAAGGATAGTTAATTAAAATATTATCTGAAATATACAATAGAGCTTATTAAATTAGCGTTAAAATTATATAACCAGTTAAAAAGGAGGTTGTTATGAACCTAATTCAACGCATTGAACATTGGGGAGACGCTCACCATCCAAGGTGGATAGATTTTGTCCGAATTCTTCTTGGAGTTTTGATTTTTGCAAAAGGAATTAGCTTTATTATGGATCGTGACTCTGTAGCGAATTTAATTGAAAAGACTCATTTTCAATTATCGATTTGGTCAGCTGTACATTATGTTGTGTTTGCCCATTTGGTTGGGGGAATCTTCATTGCCTTAGGACTTTGTACAAGATTGGCCGTAGCAATTCAGATTCCTATCCTAATAGGTGCGGTTTTCTTTGTAAATATTACAAATGGATTTAGTTTTCTGAATTCGGAGTTTTGGTTGTCCCTTATTGTATTATTGCTGCTTATTTATTTTCTAATTGTAGGTTCTGGTCCTATGTCATTAGATAAAGAAATGAATAAGCCTGGCTATAAAAGGCAAATCTAGTAGGAAATATTCCTACAAAGAATTCTTGTATTATTTTGGAATGGCCTTGGATTCAAGGCCATATTTTTTTGGGACAAACATCTAATTGTATTCTATATCAGTTCTTACCATAGGTCAATGCAATCAAAATATTTGGGGGCTACCTTTGTATAAGATTTAAGGAGAATACCATGAAAAAAAAACAAATTGAGAGAATAATTAAGCCAGGTATACCACATTTCGTTGGAGATGGATTTAGGGTTCATAGTTTTATTCCATCTGCCATAACGATGCAAAGGATGGATCCATTTTTAGTATTTGATTACAATTCAAAATATAATTTCCCAGCCAGTGAAATACCTAAAGGAGTTGGAGTACATCCGCATAGAGGGTTTGAAACTGTGACTTTAGCATACAAAGGTAGGGTAGAGCATGGGGATAGCAGTGGTGGCGGAGGTGTCATTGCAGAAGGGGATGTTCAATGGATGACAGCGGCCTCAGGAATCCTTCACAAGGAATTTCATGAAACTGAATGGAGCAAAAAAGGAGGGGAGTTTCAGATGGTTCAGCTTTGGGTAAACTTGCCTGCCGAACATAAAATGTCTACGCCTAAATATCAGGCATTGGAAAACAAAGATATTCCTAAAGTTCAGGTTGAAAATAACAAAGGATTAATTGAAGTTGTAGCAGGAGAATATAAGGGTACAAAAGGTTTAGCTAGCACATTTACGCCTGTTAACCTGTTGAATGCAAAATTACAAACAGGTGGGAAAGCAGATTTTGCCTTTCCAGAAACATACAATACGGCCATGCTAATTATAGAAGGAAATGTAAAAATCAATTCTGTAGAGGTTGCAACGGATCATTTTGTTTTATTTGAAAACAAAGGTGAAACAATTGAAGTGGAAGCAATGGACAATGCCGTAATTTTAGTATTGAGCGGTCAACCCATTAATGAACCAATAGCTGCTTATGGACCATTTGTAATGAACAGTGAGGATGAGATTAAACAAGCGTTTAGAGATTTTCAAACGGGCAAATTTGGACATCTTGCTGATTAATTAATCGCTTTGAATAAAAGATAAATGGGTCAATGTAATAAATACTTGACCCATTTAATATTAATAGCTTTAAATTTAATAATTTACGGATAAGCCTACTCCAAACCCCATATCGGAATCATAATGAGTCCTTATTCCAAAGTTTTTAGTAAGGATATATCGAAGATCGCCCATATATTCCATGTCGGAATTTATCATAAGTCCAGCTCTTAGCCGTTTAGAAATTGGAATGTCTTCACGCATTAATTGAAGTCTCACATTTCCATCATGATAAACTTCTGCTTGGAACCTAACAAGCATGGGAAGCATATATGCAAAACCAGCTGAAATAAGTGCTCTTTCATTTTTACTGTTTTTTTGACCAAAGAGATTTTTTTCAGCGCCATGTTTATCCATTCTTCGGTACCTATAATCGAAACCTACAAAAGGCATGAACCATTGCATTTTTCCAATATATCTACCTAAATGGGTTTCTACTTCATAACCGTGCATATCATGGTAACCTAGCCTCCATTCAGTGGTTAAGCTATATCTGGTATTATGAAACATCATTTCACCATCATTTCCATTACTGGCAAAATCATTCTGAATCATAAAGTGTATTTGATTGCTTTCTTTTTGTAATTCTCGGTAAGCCCAATTTTTGTCTGGAAGATATGGATTGGGAGGTTGATTTTCCGTACTGAATACTCGGTTCATCCCTGCCATCATATGATAAAGGATATGACAATGAAAGAACCAATCACCATCAACATTGGAAAGAAACTCTATCGTATCGGTTTCCATTGGCATGATGTCAAGCACGTTTTTTAAAGGTGCATAATCTCCTTGTCCATTGATAACTCTAAAATCGTGACCATGTAAATGCATTGGATGTCGCATCATTGAGTTATTGAATAAGGTAATTCTAAGTACTTCCCCTTTTTTGATCAGAATTTTATCACTTTCAGCTAGAACTTTATTGTCCATACTCCAGACATACCTATTCATGTTCCCTGTTAACTCAAATTTTAACTCCCGTATTTGAGCCTCCTCAGGAAGGGTAGTTTTGGTTGGAGAGCGTAACATGCTGTAATTCAATGTCACGATATCGGAAGTTGCATGATGATTATGATCATTCGAAGAAGGGTCATGCCCATTATCGCCCATAGATTCAGTTGAATCCATCTGATGATTGGAATGATCCTCTTTCGGAGACATTTGCTTTGTATGATTAGCATGGTTGGATTGACCTGAAATTTCTGGATACATGACGGTGTTCATATCCATTTTTTGAAGAGACATTTTCATTCCCATATCATCCAGGTCACCGTTCATCTTCATCATGTCATTCATCATTTTCATCCCTTCAAAATACTTAAGCTTAGGAAGTGGACTTATTAGCTGTTTTATTCCTGAACCAAGATACATAGAGACATTATTTGTCCGGTCTTCCGGGGTTGCCAAAAATTCATAGGCGAAACCATTTTCAGGAATCGTCACGACGATATCATAGGTTTCTGAAACTCCTACAATCAGTCTGTCGACATCCACAGGTTCAACATCATTGCCATCATTTGCAACAACCGTTAATTTTCCACCAGCATAGTTCAGCCAAAAATAAGAGGATGCTCCGGCATTAATTACTCGTAAACGTACTTTATCACCGGCCTTGAATTGTGAATAGGTTTGTTCAGAAGACCCATTCAATAGAAATTTATCATAATAGACATCACTTACATCCATGGCCAACATACGTTTCCATTCATTGGTAAGTTTTGTTTTGAAATGTCCTTCCTTAATTGCTTCTGCATAACTTTGTGTTGCATTCTTTTTTATTGCAAACCAATCGTTTGCATTATGAAGCATCCTATGTACATTATCAGGATCTAAATTTGTCCATTCACTTAATACCACCGGTATAGTTGGCAGGTCATCTATGCCTTTTCTAAATGTCGGATCGGAAGCCCTTTTCTTTAAAATCATAGCTCCATACATTCCAATCTGTTCCTGCATTCCTGAATGACTATGATACCAATGGGTACCATCCTGAATAATGGGAAACCTATAGACAAATGTACTTTTAGGAGCAATTGGTTTCTGAGTTAAGAATGGAACACCATCTTCTTTATTCGGAAGGTAAACGCCATGCCAATGTAACGAGGTTCCTTCATTTAGTTGGTTATGGACATGAATTTCTGCGGTATCTCCTTCTGTAAATGTTAAAGTTGGCATAGGAATCATGCCATTCACTGCAATCGCTCGTCTTTCTTTGCCTGCATAATTTACCATACTATCTGTGACGTAAAGATCATAGCGAACAACCTTTTGGGCATAACCAAAATTAGTTTGAATGATCAATACGCATAATAATATGAATGTTAGTAGCTTTTTCATATTCCTTATACGATTTAAATAAAAATATTGTCAGAAAGGTTTTAGATTTTCTCTTTTACCTCTCCGCAAGTCATCATTTTTGAACCGAAATAAGGGTTTTTAATTTTATCTTCTTTGCTCAGCCAATATGCACCTTTATTATTATTTGCCATTGGACAGAATTGGTAATACAACTCTAAATTAGTGTTTGCATCTTTTGCAAGGGCGTAGATGTCATTTGAAAGGTTGATGAACGTATTTCTTTGACTTTCAATTTTAGGATCCTTTGAAATTTGATTTGCTGATTTTTCAAGTCCGGATTTTACTTTCATCCAAGTGTGATGTTCTTTTTCGCCAAGACTTGCCATATCTACTTTTTGAATTGCTGAGGATAATTTTGCTGCAGCAGCATTGGCAGCTTTGGAATCCGTAGCAATTAAAGCATCTTTAAGATTCAGATAGGCATTGAAAATTGGATCTAAGTTTTTAGCTTGATCTGTAGAGTGATTATTGTGTTCTGTTCCATGTTGCATATGGTCATGAGAACCTGCATTCGGACCTCCTTTAGCCATTTGATGGTCTCTATCATATTGGCAACATTCATGAAGTTTACCATAAACATCATCAGGAGCGCGAAACTGTGCATTATCGTAACCTGCTAAAGCAATTTTCTTTAAAATTGCTTCTTCACTAGTTTTGGTTGAATCGTAAGAAATCTCTGCAATTTTTTTGTCGGTATCCCAACTTACTTTAGAAACATTGCTTTCAGAACCATTTGTCTCTATCGTTTTTTTACACATGCCGCAATTGCCATTAACAGCAACTGTTGTTGATTTTACATTTTTGATCTGTGCTATGCTGGTATTTAATCCTAGCGCCAATAAAAGACCTAGGAAAATGGATATATTTTTCACCTTATAAAATTTTATTGTATAGAAATAGATAAGCAAATATTTATTTGCCATTTAATAAATTGTAAGGACATAAATGTCCCTTTGTTTATTACGCTATTTTGGGAGGAATAAAAATTGATGAAAATCCATTTGTTTCTTGGAAAACAAGGATGGTTGAAATTTCTTCTTTATGTAAAGTGATATTAAAGTCGAATTCTATGGACTGGGTATAAAAAAAGCAACAGCTGTGATTTGCCATGATAGGGCAGCAGCAGTTACTGGAATCTCCACATGCATTTTGATTTTGATGATGGTCTGCAGATTGAGTTTCATCCTCATCACAACAAGAATGAACATTATTTTCTTCGGAATGAGATGTACATTCCATTTCTACATTTTGAGGTACTTCATGATCCTCACAAGCAAAATTATGCTTTGGACTCATCATAAAGACCATTGTAAAAAAGAATATGTAGAAGTATCTCATCATATTGTATGAATCACAAAATTAGGTAAAATGTTCTGTGAAATAGAAATTAATCTTGCTAAACTTTATTAATAAACAAAAAGAAGGCCCAAATAAAATTTATTTGAGCCAATCATCACTAACTATTATTAATTATACCTTTCAAATTCTTGATGAAGGAATTACCTTCGATTTCGAGATGGAACTTCACAATTACCATTTGCAGAGCATCCAATATTCAATAGGGGCATAATGGTAAAAAATATTCCTAATCCTGCTATTAACCACATTTCCGATTTTAAGCCTTGAATAATTATTATTATTCCCATAATTAACCTCAAAAACCTCATAATAGACCATTGGGCTAAATATATTCTCACTCTATCCATTTCTTCTCCTTAAGTTAATAAACAGTTCTGTGCCTTTCCT
>JBEBTR010000062.1:0-17328 GCA_040393725.1 Sphingobacterium endophyticum
TCTTTGGCTTATTCCGATGGAACTCCACTCCTTTCCATATCAGAATCAGAATTATCCAAAATGTCTGCTACCGTCCATGTTCCTAAGGGTGGAAAATACCAAGTGACATTACCAGATGGCAGTAAGGTTTGGTTAAACTCCATGTCGAAATTAGAATATCCCTTAGCATTCAAGGCGGATAAGCGATCGGTAAAAATAGAAGGTGAAGGCTATTTTGAAGTCACAAAACTAAGTAACAACAATAAAAGAATACCATTTGAAGTAATAAGCAAAACTCAAACCATTGAAGTTACGGGTACGGAATTTAATATTTCTGCTTATCCAGATGATTCTGAAACGATCTCCACACTGGTTGAGGGTTCTATCAATGTGCACACATCTGAAGGAACATGGAACCTCAAGCCTAATGAGCAATCGATTAATAACGGAAATAAGGTAATTAAAAAGGAAGTTGATGTGAGCAGTTATATTGCTTGGAAATCCAATAAGTTTCTTTTTTATGAAACTGAATTACGGGATGTAATGAGGGGATTAAGCCGATGGTACGACATCGAGGTAAGCTATCAAGGGAACATTCCATCCACCTACTTTTATGGTGAGATCGGAAGGGATAAAAACCTGGCCGAAGTGATGCGTATGATAGAAAAAAGCGGGGTTAAATTTAAATTAAAACAGACTGGTAAAACTTATAAATTACTAGTTATCCAATAAATAACTAAACAGCCAAAAATCATGAAATTAAAGCAAAAAGTAAATCCGACCTAAAGGATTCCCTATAAAAAAACCGAACACTGGTTTCGCACACCCTTGTTCGGCCATAGAAGGATCCAAAAGAAAAAATAGTAAACCGATAAGTAAACCCTTAATCATTTATAATCCTAATTGTACAAAAATATGATTTTTATACAACAAATTGATTATGGCAGTAGGTCTGCCATACCTAAATTAAAATACTGGGTATTGACCATGAAATTAACCTTTTTATTAACTGTCCTGAGTATCGTAAATGCATATGCGAGCAGCTACGCACAGCATGTCAGTATAAAAGCGAATAACTCACCATTAATCCAAGTGATGCAATCCATTCAAAAACAAAGTGGAGTTCCATTTTTACTGAATGGTAAGGACATTGCCAACACCAAGATCAATGCAGATATCAAGAACGAAAAACTTGAACAGGCATTAACCCATATATTCGTTGGCAAGCCAATATCATGGGAATTAGTTGATGGCACCATTGTCTTAAAAAGATCGGCGAACCAAGTTTCAGCAGAAGACTTAAGCAAAGCCACGTCCACGGTTATTCAACAAAGAACCATACGTGGAAAAGTTACGGATGAGAACGGAAATCCTATACAAGGAGCATCAGTTTTATTGGTTGGTACAAATAACGGAACTACAACAGGTTCAGATGGAAGTTTCTCATTGGAAATCACTTCCAATAACCAAACGATCTCTGTAACCTATATTGGTTATTTAAAATCCGAGGTAAGCATTGGTACCCAACAGAACATCAACATTATCCTAAAAGAAAGCCTAGACGATCTTGATGAGGTGGTAGTTGTGGGATATGGTACTCAAAAGAAGAAATTAACAACTGGAGCAACTATAGAAGTTAAAGGGGAAGACATACAAAAGCTGAGTACCCCGAGCATATTAGAGGCATTACAGAGTCAATCTCCAGGGGTTCAGATTACACAAAGCTCAGGAATGCCGGGCGAAGGATTCAAAGTGACCATTCGCGGATTAGGAACAATAGGTAATTCCAGTCCACTGTATGTTATTGATGGTGTTGTAGGTGGAGATATTAATATGTTGAATCCTTCAGACATCGAACGGATTGACGTATTGAAAGATGCTGCTTCAGCTGCAATCTATGGTTCAAGAGCGGCAAATGGGGTGGTACTCGTAACGACAAAACAAGGAAAAGAAGGCAAATTATCATTACATCTAGACAATTATTTAGGTTTTCAAAATGCCTATAAGCTGCCTTCCCTATTGACGGCGAAAGAATATATGACCATTCAGGATGAACGCAGATTTAATGAGGGCTCAGAACCATATGACTGGGCGACTTTAATTCCAAAGCAATATCAACAGATTATGGATGGTACCTGGAACGGCACCAACTGGATTCAAGAAATTCATAATGACAATGCCATTTTACAGAACACCTCAGTTAACCTGACTGGAGGAAATGAACAATCAAAATTCTCCATGGGATATTCAATCACAAATCGTGAGGGTATCATTGGGGCACCTGTACAACCTGACTTTCAAAGACATACGGTAAGAATAAATTCTGACCATGTTCTTCTGAAAAATGATGAATTCAATATTATCAAGTTTGGTGAGAATATAAGTTATGGCTACAATAACCGTTCGGGTATAGGTATTGGAAATATCTATTGGAATGACGTCCATAATATGATGGTTGGAAATCCTTTATTACCTGCATATAATGAGAATGGCGACTACTATGATCAGCCAAGTAAAGTGGCAGATAACTGGGGTCTAGATGGAGCAACGTCCAATCCGATGGCCGAAATGGTCTTTCGTCGGGGTCAGAATATGGCAAAAAGCCATAGTTTATTTGCGAATGCTTACCTCGAAGTTCAACCAATCAAGAATTTAATCTTTAAATCAAGCTTTGGTTATAGAATGAGTGCTTCAACGTATCGCCAATATACTGGAGTTTATAATCTATCCACAACAGTTTCGAATGCCGTAGATGATATTAATCAAAACCAATCTGTAGGCTATAATTGGACATTAGAAAATACGTTAAGCTATCATTTTGAGCCGTTAACTGGACATCAATTCGATGTGGTGGCAGGACAATCTATGGAAAAAAGTGGCTTAGGAGAGGATTTGAGCGTAACGACCTCAAACTCATCCTTTCCGGGGCAATGGGATAAAGCCTGGGTAAGTAATGGGCAAGGATATGAAGGATTTATTCCAACTGTAAATGGTGTTCATTGGCCATTAGGAGCAATTTCATCTGTATTTGGTCGCGTGAATTATAATTACAACGAAAAGTATATGGCCACATTTACTTTAAGAGCGGATGGTTCTTCAAATTTCGCTAGGGGTAATCGTTGGGGATATTTCCCATCGGCATCAGTTGGTTGGGTTGTAACTAATGAAGAGTTCTTAAAAGGAAATGAATCCTTGAACTTCTTCAAACTGAGAGCAAGTTGGGGACAGAATGGTAATGCTTCAATAAGCCCATTCCAATATTTGGCTACCATTGCAATCAACAACAAAAATGGATACTATTTCGGGAATAATATGAGTACCCTCCTACGAGGTGCCTATCCTGATATCCTACCGAATCCTGATGTTACCTGGGAAACTTCCGAGCAGTTAAATATTGGTTTTGATTCTAGGTTTATTCGGAACAAGCTTTCTGTGGTATTTGACTGGTATAAAAAATCTACGGTAGATTGGTTGGTGCAAGCGCCAGTTTTGGCAATTTATGGTACTTCCGCACCATTTATCAATGGTGGTGATATCGTGAATAAGGGATTTGAATTAGGATTGAACTGGAACGATAATGTTGGTGACTTCAGTTACGGTATCGGTCTAAATGGGGCATATAATCAAAATGAAGTCGTAAAAATTGCCAATGCAGAAGGGATTATCCATGGTGAAGAAAATGTTCTTAGTCAGGGTACCAAAGAAATGTACCGTGCACAAGTTGGTTATCCAATCGGTTATTTCTATGGATTTAAAACTGATGGTATCTTCCAGAACCAACAACAAATTGATTCATGGAGATCATCTGGGAAAGGTGTTTTACCAACAGCACAACCTGGAGATGTTGCCTTCGTTGACACGAATATGGATGGAGCAATAACAGATGCTGACAAAGTTATGATCGGCAATCCACATCCTGACTTCAGTGGTGGTATGAACTTAACTTTCGGATATAAAGGTCTGGATTTAGGAATTACTGCACATGGATCCTTTGGACACCAAATTGCTAAATCCTATCGTTCATTTGCAGATAGTCCGTTGCAGAATTATACCACCGAGGTTTTCGAAAGATGGCATGGTGAAGGTACTTCCAATAAGATTCCTCGATTAACGAGCGGCAGTCATACCAACAACCAATACATTTCAGATATCTATATTGAGGATGCTGATTTTGTAAAGATCCAAAACATAACCTTAGGCTATGATTTTGCCAAATTATGGGCAAAATCACCATTCAGTCAGATTAGATTATATGGTACCGTTCAGAATCTGTACACATTTACTAAATACAGCGGTATGGATCCAGAAATTGGTTATGGCTATGATAAATCATGGGTAACGGGGATCGATTTAGGATTCTACCCACAGCCTAGAACGATCATGTTTGGTTTAAACCTTAAATTTTAATTGTAATCATGAAAAAGACGATAATTATATTGATGGCTTTAGGATTGTTTAGCTCATGCGAAAAGTTCCTAGATACCGAAAGCTTCGATAAAAAAAATACAGGAAACTTCCCAGTAAATGTTGCAGATGCTAATTCCATGCTTACAGGGATTTACTCCAGTTTGAATTCAGCGATCTCCAATGTACAGAACAGCCATTTCTATATGGCAGAATTGGCTTCAGATGATCGGTTTGGCGGCGGAGGTGAAAATGACAAAGACATGCAAGGTCTAGATCATTTCATGAATACTCAACCGGATCGATTTTTAACCTTTTGGACAGCGAGATATCAAGGGATTTTCCGTGCCAACACGGCATTGGAGACCTTAGGACAGGTTGAAGGTTGGACGGGCGATGCACAGAAGAACCAATTGTTAGGGGAAGTACACTTTTTAAGAGCCTTATACTATTTTGAGCTATCACAAATGTTTGGTGAAGTTCCTTTGGTCACCAGCACCCTAGTGAGCAATGTTCCCAAATCACCGGCAGCAGAAACCTATGGACTAATTGCAGAAGATTTAAAAACTGCCATTTCCTTAATGCCTTCCAGTCCATATACAAGTGTAGCTTCAGGGCATGCAACAAAATGGGCCGCTCAGGCATTAATGGCAAGAGTATTTTTATTCTATACAGGATATTATAAAAAAGCAGATTTACCATTGACCTCAGGAGGAAGCGTAACTAAAGCCCAAGTGATACAATGGTTGGATGATTGTATAAAAAATAGTGGTCATGACTTGGCTAGTGATTTCAGGAATCTTTGGCCATATTCCAATGAATTCACCAAAGTAGATTATAAATATGCTCAGGACAACAATCTTAAGTACGAAGGTGAAGGAAATAAGGAAACTGTTTTTGCTGTAAAATTTGGAACCTTGGTTGACTGGGGCGATCAGTATATGCTTGGATACTCTAATCAATACAATTTACATTTCAGTTTACGTTCGAACAATGGTTTAGCAGGTACATTTCCATTTGGTCAAGGTTGGGGAGCTGGCCCGGTGAATTCAAACCTGTGGAATGAATGGCGCGCTGCAGAACCTACAGATATCCGACGTACCGGGTCTATTCTGAATGTGGCAACTGATGTTGATTCTTATATTTTTGGCGCAGATAATCAGATGGAAGAAACAGGATTCTGGCAGAAGAAATATATAGCAATTACGGCCTATGATAAAACGACGAACGCCCTATTACCTTCATATGCTATCCTTGCCAATGCTGCGCAAGCAGAAATGCAGCTAGCACATACCCAAGATTTAGTATTGATCCGATTTGCAGATGTGCTATTGATGCATGCAGAATTATCGGAAACAGCAACGAATTTAAATAGAGTTCGTGCGAGGGCAAAGCTAGGTCCTGTTGCCTATTCATTAGCGGCATTGAAAAAAGAACGTCGTTGGGAATTATCATTTGAGGGATTGCGTTATTTTGATTTAATGAGGTGGGGTGATGCATCGGCAGCCTTAGCGAAACAAGAAGGTGTGGATATCAAGAACAAAGGCAAAGACACGAAAATGAAAGCATTTGGCGGGGGTTACAAAGCGCGGTTTGATGCTACAGGAGGTTTTTGGCCTATTCCTAGCTCTCAGATTGCCTTATCGGAAGGTGTTTTAGTTCAAAATAAAGGATGGGGAGATTCAAGCAATGAGTTTCCGGGTTGGTAATATTTAATTTATTTACGCATGAAAAATTTAATTTATATCATCATATTTTCGGTTTCATTGCTCATCCTTCAAGGTTGTGAACCCATTGAAGATCGGATGGAATTGGGCTCTGCCATAACAGCAGATCAGCTGGATATATCGGCTACACTTATAACTGTGAATGGAAAAGCCAGCAATAAAGCCGTTGTTAACAATAATAGTCCTGTGTTATCATCATGGGATTATGGTACAGGAATTACACAGAAAAAAACGGACACAGTATTACTTGTTTCCACTGGAGAAAATGAGATTATATTTACCGGATTAAATGCAGACGGTTCAAAAATCTCGAAGTCTTTAAAGGTTAAAGTAGATGAATTGACCTTCCCAGTACCTTTAGAATGGGGTATGCTTACTGATGGTAAGGACAAAACTTGGGTTTGGGATACGACTAAACCCGCAGTTTGGGGAAACGGAGGCTACATGGGTAATGATGGACCAGCATGGTGGACATTGAAAGAATCTGATATCAATGGACAAGCTGCAGGAGAAGGAACAGGTGCCAAAATGGTTTTTTCACTAAGAGGCGCAAAACTAACCAAAGTAAAATCAGATGGCAAATCTGAGACCGGAAGCTTCTCATTTGATATGACTAAAAAAATTACGCTAGACAATGGTACGGTTTGGGCCAAAGGGAAATTAACAACAAAAGGTGTGACCGTACTATGCGGGAAATCACCCAATGAAGGTGATGCTCCTGTTTATGAGTATGATATTTTAATCATCAATGGAAAAGAACTCGTACTAGCCTATCCAGAACCGGGAGTTGGAGCTTGGGGTACGGCTTGGTTCTGGAACTTTAAAGCTCAGTAAAATTCGAACTAGATAACCAGAAGGGTTTGTAAATTTCAGGTTTAGGTTAATAATTGACTAAAGGTCAGGGGAATCCCTGGCCTTTTTTAAATTTATCTGCTTAAAAAAGCTTAAAAAACTTCTTTATTTGTCAAATTAACATTAAATTTATATGAACCAATATTACTAACCGATTAATCAGGAAGATGATTGATTTTGACAGGGAAGTCACCAACTTACAACAAGGCCAAGAATCGGCTTTATGTTTTTTCATGGATCAATATAGCCATGCCCTGCACTTTCATGCTTATAAATTTGTTAAAAATAAAGATGTAGCCCGTGAAATCGTCTCAGATGCATTTGTAAAACTTTGGGAAAGGAGATTGAATTTAGATTCTGGAGAACGTATAAAGTCCTTTTTATACCTGGTGACTCGAAATGAATGTTTAGATTATTTAAAGCAGAGCCGGAATAAATATCAACATGACGAGGAATTTTTAGTGGGATTAGAGTCCACAGAAGAAAACATTTTAACGAAGATTATATACACAGAATTGATCGAGTTGATCGTTAAGGAAATTGAGAAGCTACCCAAACAACAAGGTCAGATATTTCAGCTGTCGGTTTTAGAAGGAAAAGAAACAGAAGAAATTTGTGAAGAATTAGGCACAACTGCAAATAATGTATATTTCTCCCGTTCTAAAGCTATTTCCACGCTGAAAAAGGTTTTTAAGCATAAAAACATTTCTTATTATCACCTTTCCTTGCTCCTATTTTTTATACCAGAACTCTGATTTCGTTTCTCAAGAGGACGATTTTATCTTCGTTTTCCAATTTCTTTAAAATCCTAGAAACGACCACCCTAGAAGTATTTAAGTCGATTGCAATATCCTGATGCGTAACAGTTAAAATTCTGTCCTCAGTCAGTCGAACCTTTTCTTTCAAATAGCTCATGATACGATCTTCCATTTTGGAAAATGCCAAATTATCAATAGCACCCAGCATTTCATTCATTCTCGAGGAATAGCTATTTAAAATAAAACTTCTCCAAGAGGCATATTTTGCCAACCAATCATTGAGGAACTGATTAGGAATCATTGCTACAGTAGTTTCCATTTCAGCCTGGGCTCTGATTTCACTTTGTTTATTTCCAATGCAACAGGCAATGGACATGGTACAGGTCTCTCCTTTTTCTAGGTAATACAGTAATAATTCACCTTCTTTCTCATCCTCGCGCATTATTTTGATTGCACCGGTTAGCAGCATAGGCATAGCTCGGATGTATTGACCGATATCCACGATTATTTCTCCAGCTTGGAAGGTTTTTAAAGTAGCAACCGCCTCAATTTCTTCAATTAAGGCGGGTTCTAATATTCCTGTATAAGCATTTTCAATCAGACTCATACTCAAATATACTATTTTGCAGTTTCTTTACCTTGTTTTTTCCAGTCAAGAAAACTACCGGCATAGTTAAATATATTTTCAAAACCATTTTTCTCTAGAAAAGAAGCTGCAATGGTAGCCCTATCTCCAGATTGGCACTGAATGATTATTTTCTTATCTTTTATATCAGTGGGAAGAGCTTTTTTTAATGATCCTATAAACCTGTGTTCGGCATTTGGAATATGTTCTGCATTATATTCGGACTTGCTTCGTACATCGAGAAGTACAGTATCCGGATCCATTTTCATGGATTCGACAGTATCAGCATTTATAATCTGTGAGGAAACAAGATTCGAACCATCCAAGTTGGTAATATACCCTTTGATATTATCCATGCCAATACGCATTAATTTGCGAGTAATCTCATTTTGGTTACCTTCATCAGCTACCAAAACTAAGTTTTCATCATAATCGATCATCCATCCTGCCCAATTCGCCAAGGAATTGTTATTTTGAATGTTGATGGAATCCTTTAAATGCCCTTCAGCGAATTCTGATTTATTTCGGGTATCGATTATTGTTATATTTTCTAATTTTTCAGCCTTTTCAACGGTTAGATTAGGATGTTCAGGGACATCAACCAAAAGTGGCCTATTTACTTTGTTGAGTTTTTTCATCATGGCAAAATAGGTTGGCGCTTCGGGCTGATCGCTTAAAAGGTAATTTTTAAATCCTTCATAATCTTCTCCAAATTGAAAAGCCCAGTTTCTAATCTTTTCATATCCAACGGTACTACTAGGAACAGCACCAAGCGCTTTTCCACATGCTGAACCTGCACCATGACCGGGCCATACCTGAACATAATCAGGAAGAGCAGCAAATTTCTTTAAAGATTGGAACATCTGTTCCGCACCAATATCTTTTGTTCCAATCAATCCAGCAGCTTCTTCCAATAAATCAGGTCTACCGATATCACCAACAAAAACAAAATCTCCTGTAAATATCATAACAGGTTCATTTGAAGCAGGGTGATCCCTTAGTAAGAAACTTATACTTTCAGGAGTATGTCCTGGAGTATGCATAACTTCCAGCGAAAGGTTTCCCACTGTAATCACATCTCCTTCTTTTAAGCCAACATGAGGAAATTCATATTGCCAATTTTCACCACCTTCATCAGAAAGATACAATTGAGCCCCTGTTACTTGCGCCAATTCCCTTGATCCGGCTAGGAAATCAGCATGAATATGTGTTTCAGCAATGTGAGTAATCTTCATATTATTTTGCTTTGCAATTTCCAAATAGGTATCAATATCCCTTTTGGCGTCAATTACAATAGCTTCATTTTTTGCCTGACAGCCAATAAAAAAGCTGGCTTGAGCTAAGGTTTTATCATAAACTTGTTGAAAAAACATAGATTTTCCTTTTTATATATGATTCAATATTCTTTTTTTAATTAATTGTTCTGTATCCAAGAAAGGTATCCCCCTTCGAGGTCAATGATTTCAGTAGCGCCTAAATTTTCTAATATTTTAGCTGCCAGCTGGGATCTTACCCCTGCGCGGCAGTATAGGTAAATAGGCTCTTTAAAATTCAGTTTTTCTTTCGCTAAATCTTCAAAATTAGAAGATTGAACGTTTATTAAAATTGATCCTGAAATATTTCCCAATTCAAATTCCATTTCATTTCTAACATCGACCAATTGAACTGGCTGGTTCTGGATCTGAGTTTTGAACTCAGGATATTTAATAATTTTTATCATCACTAATTGTTTAATATAACAAAGCTAATTCAGTAATACATTATTATTCGCAACAATTGTTACACAACAATCTGTTAATGAGGCAATCTATCTTTAACTAAACCATAAAGGTAAGTTCCTAGAATTGCAAAAGCAGCGACAATTAGCATTGGAAATAGCCCTGCACCTATAAGAACAAATATAGGACCTGGACATGCACCAACTAATGCCCAACCTAATCCAAATAATATACCACCGATTAAATATCGGGCAATGGATTTATTTTTTGGCTGGATAACGATTTGATTCCCATGAATATCCTTGGCTTTTTTACGTTTTAAATATTGGACAACTGGTAATCCAACCAGTAGAGCCGTTGCCATGAACCCATACATATGGAAGGATTGAAAGTTGAACATTTCATAGATCCTAAACCAAGATGCAGCTTCGGCTTTGTACATCGCCATACCGAATATAACTCCTAATACTATATATACTAATTTTCTCATGTTTTAAAATATAAGGGGGAAGAATACATGAACCATCAATAGTCCACCAATAAAAAATCCGATAACTGCAATTAAAGAGGGTAATTGGAGGTCGCTCAATCCGGAAATAGCGTGTCCTGAGGTACATCCACCAGCATATCGAGTCCCGAAACCAACAAGGAGTCCTCCGACTGCCAATAGGATTACATTTTTAATAGATAACTGATTAAAAATCTCTGTTGGAGAATATGCTTTACCGGCACTTTCAAATCCCAAAGCGTTTAATTGTGTCACTGTTTCTTGCGAAATTTCAGGAACTTGATTGTCGGATAGATAATATGCAGAAATGAAACCACCTATCATAGCACCAATTAAGAAAAGAAGATTCCATTTTTGTTTCCTCCAATCAAATGCAAAAAAACTACATGATTTTCCAGCACCCAATACCGAGCAGATATTTCTAAAGTTAGAAGAGAATCCAAAACTTCGCCCTAAAAAAATTAAGGCGATCATTACCAAAGCGACAATTGCACCGCCAATGTACCATGGCCAAGGGCCCATTAATAATTCCATATTTTCAAAAAATTAAAGTGCAAAACTACTGACAACGAAACGTCCTAAGCGTAACCAATGTTACGTATAATCTGGTAAATACGCTTACAGAAACCTATGTAACTAATGTAACTGACCAAAGCTAATCTTTCCATCAACTTTGCAGAACAAAATTAATATAATGGAATACATTGGATATTTAGCATCAGTAGGAATTGGCATATCACTAGGATTAATTGGCGGAGGTGGAAGTATATTAACAGTTCCTGTATTGGTGTATCTTTTTAAGATTGAACCCCTATTGGCAACCTCCTATTCCTTATTTATCGTTGGAATAACCTCTTTACTGGGTGCTGGTCCATATTTTAAGAATAATCTGATAGATTTTAAAACTGCATTATACTTTGGCTTCCCTTCAATATTGACAGTATTTTTTACCAGGCAATATTTAATAGACCATATTCCGAATATATTATTTCATTTCGGGGAATTTGAAATCAGCAAGAATATGGGCGTTATGCTACTTTTTGCAGTATTGATGTTATTTGCCTCCTATAAAATGATCAAATCTACACCTGAAGATAAAATTCAAAAGCAAGGTAATCAAAAATTGTTACCACTCATATTACAGGGAGCGGGAGTAGGTTTAATCAGCGGTTTAGTTGGTGCGGGTGGTGGATTTTTAATTATCCCAGCCTTGATTATTTTTAATCAGATGGATATGAAGACCGCAGTGGGAACATCGCTGTTGATCATCGCAGCGAATTCATTATTCGGATTTATTGGTAAATTAGAAATTGCGCAAGTAAATTGGGAATTCTTACTGACCATAGCAGGTATTGCAATTATAGGGATTTTAATAGGAACGAGACTAAGCCAAAACATAGATGGAAAAAAGTTAAAACCAGCTTTCGGATGGTTTGTTTTAATAATGGGATTGGTAGTCATCGTACAAGAATTAACGAAATAGAATAAAGTTGGAAATTTTACCGATAAAATCTTGGCAATTACCGAAAATAAAGACGAGTTGACCTAATCCCATAATTGAGAATGTTGTACAACTATTATCTTTGAATATCAAATAAAAGGAGTGCAACAAATTGTGTATCAAATAAAACAAACAACTATGTCAATTAAAGAAACATTCTCAGTAACAGGAGAGAACTTATTAAAAAGAATCAAGGAATTAATCGCTGAAGGAAATGTTACTAAAATCAGCATTTCTGATAAACATGGAAAAGATATCATGAGCTTTCCAGTAACTTTGGGAGTAATTGGAGTGGTATTAGCGCCGATTTTCGCAGCGGTAGGTGCACTAGCAGCACTACTTACAGAGTGTAAAATCACTGTTGAGCGTACAGATAAAACTGAAGCTTCAGAAACTGAGGAGGCACCTCAAGCAGAGGAGCAAAAACAAGGTACAGATATCGAAGTACACTAATCCGTTAAGATTTTTAGATTTTTTACATTAAAAAGCCGCATCAAAATTTCATAATTTGATGCGGCTTTGCATTTTATATGAATTATATTATTTGCTATTCAATATTAGATCATGTAAGTTGATTATAAAAGAATAGCATCTTTCACTTCCACTTTGGTCCAATACTTACTATACTTTTCAATAGCTTCCAAATGGATTGGGTGAGTTTCATAAGTATTGATATCATCCATTGTATCAAAAGTTACCAGCAATAAATAGGAATAAGAATTATCAACCACTGGTCGAGGGTGTGTTGGTGCAGGTTTTCCAACTTTTAAAGTTCTTGCAGTAGGGACTTTTTTAAGTTCCTCAAAGAAGTTTAAAAAATCTTTATCTTCTTCTGCTGTAATACCCTCTTTTAACCAAAAATATACGGAGTGAATAATCAATCCTGCATTTAAACTATCCTTATTTTCTGCTGTTTTTGATTCTGTTTGCATAGCTTCTGTGTTTTCTGTTTTGTTATTGTTTGATTTTTCATTGGCACATGAAGCTAAAAATGCTCCAGAACTAGCACCAACGAGTAGTGATGTAATAAAATTTTTCCTGTTCATGTTTATTATTTAGATTGAAATAGGTATATAAATATAAGAAATCTTTCCATTAATTGTCTATTCTACTGTTATTAGATTATTTATTTTTTAAGAAAATTGTCTTGCTTATAAAATGTTCCAAAATATTACAATGCCCTTAGATTCTCAATATAAAGACAAGTACATTTAATGAAATAATAAGAATTATATAGAAATATATTATATTTTAGATTAATATTTATTTCAATATTCCTAAATCTAACTACTTACCGTAAACAAATTGATTATTAATAGAATATGCGGCACATTACTTGCTTCAATTCACCGAAAGACAATAAAGATACATGGGATTTTTTCCTTTTCAAACTCTATATTTGCAGTAATTTAATACCGCAATTAAAATGATTTATTAATAAACAAATGCGGCAATTAAGTGTTTATAAAGGATACATTAATAATTATAAAAGAATAGACTTCAGGCTTTGAATAGATTTGGACGAATCGTATTAAAAACTGTCTTGTGGATAATAGGTTCCATAATAGCATTAATTTTACTTTTAATATTTCTAATACGCCTACCATCGGTACAGAATTATGTCGTTGGTAAGGTATCCAATTACCTTGAGACCAAGCTTGGCACTCAAGTGGATATCGGCCACATTTATATTAATTTTCCTAAAAAACTTGAGCTAAATGATGTGTTTTTTGCAGACCAGTCAAAAGACACCCTTATTGCCGGGGAATCCTTGGTTGTAGACATCAACATGTTTAAATTGCTGAAGAATACTGTTGAAATCAACGAAATTCAGTTAAAGGGGATTACGGCAAAAATTAACAGAACACTACCAGACAGCAGTTTTAATTTTGATTATATCGTTGCAGCCTTTGCAACAGAGAAAGAAAGTACAGCAACAGCCGATTCAGCCTCTGCCCTTACTTTTGATATTGATAAAGTTCTCTTCGAACGGATAAAATTCGCCTATAAAGACGATGTAATTGGAACATCAGCAGACATATTCTTAAATAAATTCAATACGCGGGTAACCAAATTTGATTTAACCAACAATATGTCATTTGGTATGCCTGATGTTAAAATTGATGGTTTAACGGCAGATATTAAACAATGGGCAGTTATTACCGAACGAGATTCCGTTAAAGCATCTGATTTTGGTATTACCAATACTTCAGTCGAGCAAACTTCTTTACTTCCGAATATTGACATTAAAACTGTCGATCTGAAAAACATCTTCATTAGCTATGACGACAAGGCCATCAATATGCTCAGTAAATTCGATATCAAAAATTTAGCTGGAAATATTGAACAAATTGATTTAAATAAGGAAGTTGTCAAGCTAAAAGAAATTAAGCTTAGTGAATCTGATTCAGAAATCCTATTTGGAAAAACTACGCAGGAACATACCTTTGATGATCAGGCAGATACGACCAGTTCATCCGTAAATTGGAAGGTTGGAGTTGATAAATTGGTAATCGAAAAGAGCAATTTTTGGTTTAAGGACGATAATCAACCTAGAACCAAAGGAATTGACTACTTCAATTTAAAATTGACGGATTTAGCTGGTGCAATGGATGATATTTATTACTCGGCAGATTCAATTTCCGGCAATTTAAAAGGACTATCTGTAAAAGATCATTCCGGATTTGATTTAAAGCAATTAAAAGGCGATTTCGTTTATACCAATACAGGCGCAACCATTAAGGATCTATTAATTGAAACACCCAATACCTTAATTCAGGATGAAATAACCATCTCCTATCCTTCTTTAGATGCGGTTTCCAATAATCCGGCATCCATGACCATCGATGCGAATATTAAGAAAAGTCATATCGACATGAAGGATATACGATTCTTAGCCCCTGACCTTGAAAAAGAGGAGGTGATGAAGCCACTGATGACTAAGAGGTTTTATATCGATGGACGAGTGATGGGCAAGCTAAATGATTTAAAAATCCCTCGATTTGAATTCAAGACATTAAAAAATACGCATGTAATTGCTACAGCATACATAAAAGGATTACCAGATACAGATAAACTTTATGTTGATCTAGATCTTAAAAAATTGGTTACCGGTAGAAATGACCTCAAACAACTAATTGCTCCTTCACTCCTACCAGATAGCATCGAATTGCCAAGAAATATCAGCTTGACTGGTAAATTTAAAGGCGGTATGTCAGGATTCGACACTGATATGAAACTTATTACAGAGCAAGGAAATGCAACCGTGAATGGTAAGTTGAATATGGGTAGGGATACCACTTACAATGCTTTTGTAACCATAGACAACTTTAATTTAGGACAATTTCTGAAGCAAGATTCAGTATTGGGAATTATTTCTGCACAGGCTCAGGTGAATGGAACTGGATTAAATCCTAAAACCATGTCTGCGGACATATTAGGAACCTTAAACCGTTTTGACGCAATGGGTTACAGTTATAAAGATGTAAATTTTGATTTAACTGCCCGTTCTGGAGATATAGCTGGAACAATCAATAGTCCGGATCCTAATATAGATTTGGATGCCACAATCCAAGCAGATATGCGTGGGCAATTCCCAAAACTGTATGCTGAAATGATGATTGACAGCATTAATTTCAAGAATTTGAAGTTAATGGATCAAAATATCAGATATCATGGAAAAATAATTGCTGATTTTGAAACCTTAGATTTAGATAATCTTAATGGTTCACTGTTAGTTACCAATTCCTCAATTGCCTATGAAAAGGATTTATATGCTTTAGATACCGTAGCGTTAACGGCACAATCTGATACTGGCAAAAACACCTTGATTTTAAGTTCAGAGTTATTAAATGCCCACTTAACAGGTGATTATAAACTAACTGAGTTAGGGGCTTCAATATCTGATATTATTCAAACCTATTACAATCCTTCAGGAGTTCATCAAAAATACGAATATTCACCGCAGCAATTTGAGTTTTCAGCTCGGCTAAACCATTCCAGAATCCTTCGGGATTTTCTTCCTGATTTAGAGGAAATGCAGGATATCACGTTGGATGGAACCTTTAATAGTGCTGACCATAATTTGATGGCCAAGTTGCTTGCTCCAAAAATAACCTATGCCGGTACAGAAGTTGAAAATGTCGGTATGGATATCATAACAGCCGACAGTACACTTTACTACAATGCTTTAATAGGCCATATTTTAGTGAACAATATAGAATTACGCAATACCGTAATGAGTGGTAGTGTGGTAGAAAACAAGGTTGACTTCGGTCTATGGATTAAGGATAAAGAAGATAAGGAACAATACCACTTAGGTGCGAATATGATGGTCGCTAATAATAGTTACAACATTTCATTGAAAGAAGATGGTTTGATGTTGAACTATGAAGATTGGAATATAGAGCCGAATAATCTAATCAGTTTTGGAGAAAAAGGTGTTCGAGCGTCCGGTTTTGTGCTATCAAAAGAAGGTCAGGAATTGAGAATTCAATCGCAAGATTCTACCTATAATTCTCCTATCGATTTAAGTTTCAACAATTTTAGGATTGAAACTATTACAGAGATGCTTCAATCGGAGACATTAAAAGTGGGTGGCGGAATTAATGGTAATGCAACAGTTTCACGTTTTGAATCAAATCCTGTATTTGTATCGGATTTAACGATAGATAAATTTTTCTTTGGAAAGGACACCATCGGAAATGTGGCTTTAAAAGTAAATAACATTAAAGAGAACACTTATTCAGCCGATGTTAGGATAACAGAGAATGGAAATGATGTTCATCTCGTCGGGGATGTAATTGCTCCACCCCAAGGCGATATGCAGATTGATGCGACTTTAAACCTTAACCCAATGCGTATGCAAACCATACAGGCATTCAGTTTAGGTAATCTGAGAGATGCGCAAGGAGATCTTTCTGGTGAATTAAAGATCACAGGAACGACATCTGCACCTCGTATCAATGGAGAATTAACTTTCCATGATGCCATCATCAATGCATCGATGCTGAATTCAAACATGCGGGCAGATAATCAGAAAATTTACTTCAACGATCAAGGCATAACCTTCCGTCAATTTAACCTTGTTGATTCGAAAAACAATGTGGCAAGACTGAATGGTACGATTAAAACTACGACATACACAGATTTTATTTTTAATCTGAACCTAACAACGGACAATTTCGAAGTTATGAATTCCACGAGATTGGACAACGACCTATTCTTTGGAAAAATGTATGTTACTTCCAACCTTCG
>JBEBTR010000063.1:0-17209 GCA_040393725.1 Sphingobacterium endophyticum
CCAATCCAAATATTCAGGAAGCATTTGGTAACGGTCAGTATGTATATACCGAGCAAGTATGGTGGGCAGGGGGAACCCGCTAAACTGTGAAAGTTCAATAGATTCGTTACAGTATAGGGCATTGATTTAATCTTGCTATTATTGTGACATTGAACAAACAGGAAACCCGATCGAGTTTCCTGTTTGTTCAATGTTGATTTTGACTGCATAGCTATGGAAAAGTCAAAACTAAAAGAAAAGGCTAGAACCGACTGGATCTGAGTTTACCAACAAACGGGATCTTTGAGTAAGGCTGCTCTTCGATGCGGCATAGCACGCTCCACTTTGCAGAGATGGGTCAAACGTTTACCCGGTGAGGGGTTCGCAGGTCGATCTATAAGGCCTCATCGGCTAGCTAAACTGAAATGGGACGACGAGGTGATCAACCTGATTCTTGATACCCATCGATATGGCAAGATTCGGATCTGTTCTCACTTGCGAGAACATCATCAGATCAAAATTTCATCATCATCTGTAGCCAGGGTGTTGGAGAAGTATAACATGGGGCTACTTAAGTGCTATCATAGAAAAAAGGAATTCAAAAGCTATTCAAAAGACATTCTGGAGAAAGAGTGCAGATGGATGTGTGCAAGATCTATACGAATATTTATCAATACACGGCTATTGATGACTGTAGCTGTTTCCGAGTGCTTTACACCTATCCCAAAAGAACCGCCAAAAACTTAGCTCACTTTCTGGAGAGAGTAGTCCAACAAATGCCATTTCCAATACAACGAGTACAGATAGATCGTGGATGAGAGTTCTTTGGTCTTACTTTTCAGGAGAAGCTACGGGAGTACTGTATCGCTCTGGTGACCTGGCAAATTTCGTCCCGTCAAACCACGCTCCCCTCATTTGAATGGTAAAGTAGAGTGAAGTCAACAAACAGACTTACAGGAATTTTATATTACGGCAAATCAGAAGGACCCCTTATTGAACGAACGCTTAGAAGAGTGGTAATTCCACTACAAGTTCGTCGGTACCCCGGTTGTACTGATTCCATAGCTTCCTGGCGGGTAAAACACCTATCGATATCGTCGTTGAAAAGTCTCTGTGGGAAGACATAGAGGCAAAATATGATTCAGACAAAGAACCGGTCCGTGAGTAGAATTACAGGTTAGACAGAACGCTCACTAGATATGGAAGAAAAGGCATGCTTTCCCAAAAGTAGAAATATGCAATTTTTAACAAGTACTTTAGTGTAGCGAATCTATAGGACCACTACACCTCATGTTTTTTGCAGATGGCGAAGAAGGAGTAGATCGCCCTTTGTGCTGCCTCATGGCTCCCGGCAAACAAACAGATAGTTTTTTCGGCCTAGTGCCACAGGTCTTATGCATTTTCGACGAGATTGTTGTCTATATAAAGGCTTCTATCGTAAAGATAAGCCGACATTACATCCCAGCGACTGTAGGCATAGGCCATGGCCTATGCCGATCTGACTCTTGGGCAGGGTACTTTTAATTTCTTCATAAATCCATTTTCCCAACTCATTAATGACCGGAAGCAATTTCTCCAGGCAGAGTTCTTGTACCTCATCAGGTGACAAGCTAATGTCATGTCAATTAAATAATGTCTATTAATTTTATTATCTTTACCATCAAAAAGGCGATGTTACATTATAAAGTAACACTAACAGATGCAGAGCGTCAGGAATTGAAGGCAATTATGAATAAAGGCAAGCACAGTTCCCAACAGTTTCGCAATGCTTTTATTCTGTTGAACAGTGATGCATCGGAAAGCGGGCAACAACCTTTTTCCAATGAACTGATAGCCCGAATGCTTCAGGTCAATACCAAAACAGTCGAAAGGCTTAAGCAACGATTTGTAGAAGAAGGCTTCGAAGTTTGCATGGAGCGTAAGCCGTACACGGGAAAAAAGGAGTTGAAAGCAGACGGAGATTTTGAAGCTCATTTAATTGCCCTAAGCTGTAGCAAAGCACCCATGGGCAGATCGCGTTGGTCGTTACGTTTACTTGCAGATAAAATGGTTGAGTTGAGTTATGTAGAAAACGTGTCCCATGAAACGGTTCGCCAGGTATTAAAAAAAACGAAATCAAGCCATGGAAAGTAAAGAGATGGATTATCCCACCGCTAGAAAACAGCGATTTTGTAGCTCACATGGAATTGGTGTTGGATGTGTACAAAATGCCTTACGAGAAGGATTTTCCGGTAGTTTGCATGGACGAATCACCCAAACAACTGATTATAGAAACCCGCTTAGCCATTGCCTGTAAAAAGGGTAGCGAGCGCAGAGAAGACTATGAACGCTGGGGCGTAGCTAATATTTTTATGGCAAACGAGCCCTTGATGGGCAAAAGGTATGTAAAGATCACAGAATTAAAAAAGAAAACCGATTGGGCACACTTTATCAAAGAGTTGACCGATATTCATTATCCCAACGCTCGAAGGATAAAGTTGGTCATGGATAACTATGGTACCCATAAACCAGCGGCATTGTATGAAACATTTGCACCTGATGAAGCTAAAAGGATTTGGGATAAGCTTGAATTTGTGTATACGCCTAAGCATGGTAGTTGGCTCAACATGGCAGAGATAGAATTACATGTATTGATGAGCCAATGTTTAAATCGCCGCAGAGATAATATAGAAGAAATGAAAAAGGAAACGGACGCGTGGCAAAATGATCGTAATAACAAAGAGGCAAAGATTAATTGGCAATTTACCAACGATAAGGCTCTGATAAAGTTGAAAAAACTTTATCAGATAATTTTAACTTGACTTGACACTGGATGGAACTTAAGTAAGGCTAAAGCATCTCATTACAAATTGAGGAGGCTCCCAAAAACGGGGCACATTTTTACACATCATGATGCAAAATAAGAGATCAAAAAAATGAGGACACTCAGGAGCTATGAGGCTGATTTCAAGCAGGAAGTGGTCAGAATGCTGACCACCGGCAAAACCGCTAGGGAAATCTCTGGGACGTTTGGAATTGCTGAAAATATTGTTTATCGTTGGAAAAGATTGGCAAGGATGAAGGCAAAATCAAGCAATGAAGGCAGTTGCAACGATAAGACAGCGAAGCTTGCTGCAGAGATCGGCAAGCTACGGGCTGAGAATGAGCGGCTAAAAACTGACCGGGAAATACTAAAAAAGCATAAGGTCTTTTGATTCAGTCCGGCTCAGGGACTTCTATGAGTTGATATTCAGCTTATCTCGGGCTCAAAAAGTAAGTTTCTATGCTCTCTTTTCGATGTAAGCCGTACAGCTTATTACCGATATAGGCAGGGGAAGACCCATAATGCGGACAAAAAATATAGTCGCCCCAAGCATGAAGTACGAATTGAATTTATCCGAAACATGAAGCACTACGGCAGCCGCCGGATCAAGGAAGCCCTGAAGCAAAAGGGAATCCGAATTGGTCGCAGAAAAGTGACCGAAATGATGCGAAAAGAAGGTTTAAGAGCAATTCAACCTCCCAGATTCATACCTAGGGCAACGGATAGTAAAGCACGGAAAACGAATTTGCGATTAATGCACAAATTAGTACAGTGTTGCGTATTGGGATGAGAACCATAGACAGGATCAAAAAGAAGTTTGTTGAGGAAGGCTTTGAAGCAACTTTAGAACGCCGAAAAACCACTCGTATATATGAGCCTAAAATAGATGGAGAGACCGAGGCGAAACTGGTGTCACTTTGTTGCAGCAGCCCACCCATAGGTTTTGCTAAATGGTCTTTACGGCTTTTAGCAGAGAAAATGGTGGAATTAAAATATGTTGACAGTATTTCACATGTGGCCGTGGGTAACGTTCTAAAAAAAATGAACCGCAGCGGCGGCCGCTTAAGCCTTGGAAAGTAAAGGGTTGGGTGATAGCCACTGAGCAGAGTAGCGAATTTGTAGCACACATGGAATTTAAAACGAAAAAGGAATGGGCCAAATTCATAAAACGTATATCTGATGAATTCTGTCCCAACGCTACAAAAATTACGCTCGTCATGGATAATTTCAAGACTCATGATCCATCTGCATTTTATGAAGCTTTCCAACCAGAAGAAGCAAAGAAACTATGGGATAGATTTGAATTTGTTTATACTCCAAGGCACGGCAGCTGGTTAAATATGGCAGAAATAGAACTGCATGTTCTAACTGCACAATGCTTGAACCGGCATATTTCTACTATAGAAAAAATCAAAATAGAAGTAGGGGCTTGGCAAAATCATCGAAACAATAAAGAGACTGCAATAAACTGGCAGTTCACAAAGGAGAAGACGCTAGAATAAAATTAAAAAGGCCATATCCGTCAATTTAGCATTAACTGAACACTAGTTTAAATTTTAAGCCAGCCATCACAATATAGATCGGATGTATTTGTCCGTCCCATATCCGGACCGAACCATTTTTTGGGAGCTATCACTTTCTTCTCTTCATTATTGTTTAGCCAGGCACTCCACCAACTGAACGTTGAATTTGCTATAATATTATTTTTACACATAGACATAAGATACAAGTCAAATATATCGCTGTTATTTTCGGCGAAATAGAAGTTGAGGCCAATGAATTTCTTTTTACACCAGCTTAAATCGTCGGTACAGATCAGAAAGGAATTTTCTTGCCCAAGAATTTTAATTGCAGAATAATAGTATTGGGTCATGAGCACTGGATGATATCGCTCTAATTGCAAGTAGTCGCCACGACGAACATGAATCGATGCGGACACTTCGTCGATAACACCTGAATATTTTCGATTTATTGAATCTAATAGTTCCTTCTTTGGTGTAAAATGACTTCGAATTACCTGTTTGCAGTGTGAAAAATACTTTTCAGACTGAAAATATCCGTGTAAATTACAGTCCTCTATCAAAACTTCTTGATGATGAAAGTAAGGCTCATGATAGAAATTTCGAACCTCTGTTTTGCCAATGGGTATAGGATTAGCCAAATAATGATTGTATTCAAAATTTTCGAACCGATATTCTTCATTATTTTTTATTGCGATTCCTATTGTAGAAGCAATTTGAAACATTTGATTTCCAAGTCTACCACACCTACCTAATGCCTGAAAAGTTATCATAAGTAAAATATTTTTATATCTCTTATTTAAAATATATACAAATAACCTTTTCTTCATTAGACCTTATCTCGAATAATTGAGTATTAGTCAAAAAGAATGGTCGCTCTGTTTTAAGTTTGTAGCTGTGAAACAAATAAACAAAAAACTTAGACCGACCGGTGACAAATTTAGAGCATTGACTACTCTAAACCAATCTGAGTATGATTTTCTGTTACCTGTCTTTGACCGAGTTTCCCACATTCCAACAGGATAATAATGGAAAATCTGATTGGAATTATTTAGTTTTAAGTGTGGCTAGCTAAGGGAAGATTACAGAGGCTTTGTTTTGTATTATAAGCGCTTGGAAAGCGGCACCTTTCCTTTGCCCCAAAACGCTAGTATGGATCAGTTGAGCCTCCTCTTTGAATCGTTCAAAATCAAAGGAGTCGTTTGTCTTCATTGTGTCTATAAATTAAAATTAATTTACTTATTTTTCCCCTTAATAAATTAAGAGGTGACACAGTTTAGTTTACAGTCTCATACGTTTCGGCCATTGAAACAATAAATACACTATTAAACAATTATTTTACCATTTGAATCCACCGATATTTTATATTTGATAGGAGTAAATTCAGGCCGTTCCAGCCTATGAGACCACATATATACATTGATATAATTTCTCCAATCGCTATATAATATATCTAAAACAGCTAAATAGTTATGAGGAATGCCAAATTCAACTCCTTCAAATGATACAATTTTTAATGGATAATAATCAAATGTATTAATAACAAATTTCCCATTTTCTAAAGACAATAAATGTCCCTCGGCACTATATAACCATACGTCTATAAATGGGAATTTATGATCAAATCCATTAATTACATCCCCATTTTCACCCCAAATTTTAATATACTTTGTTTGACCGTAAAAAAATACATCAAAATTAATTCTTGTGCTTTCCTTAAGTCTATCAATTAAATTATTGAAATGAGTCTCATTAATGACTAAATCAATATCATCATCCCAAGTCATTATACTCCCATGCCTAACGTAACCTAGTAAAGTTCCATATCCTAAGCAAACAGATATATTCATAGTATGGCATATCTCTTGAAATATCTTTAGGAGCCTTATTATTTCTTGTCTTCCCTTTTCAGACCACACACTTGATTTAAACAAAATATTTTCAATTAAGTCTACCTTTTGTTTTCTTTCAATAGAATTAGGCGAGTATTTAAAGAATGAAAGTATATTTGAATAAATAGATAAATTGTTATTCGTAATTAATTCCTCCTCCAAGGGCTTCCTCAAAGTGTTTAAATTTAAAAGCTTTTCTATTGCATTTTTATTGATAAAATACGCATCCGAATACCAAAGCCTATCTGTACTATCTCCATTATTATCTAAATTTCTTCGACTTATACCATCAAATGGAAAACATAAATCCCAGTCCTCCATTAAACTATAAATATACTCTACAATTTCTAACTGATTTACCCAAATTGTCGTAGTTTCTTCAATAATAATACAATACTTAAAATTTGATTTACTAAATTCCTGCCAAGCTTTATAATGCATCACATAGTTTTCAATCTCATAATTAGTCAATGGTAGACGAAAACATTCAAAAGAATAATTATGATCAATATTTAAGCCCAATGTATTCAATAACTCATTATTCCAAACTATATCAATACATTCCAACAAGAATGATTCTTTCTTAAAATCAATTGATGAAGAACTACTCATAATCCTATATATGCAAACACTATTCATCACACAGCTGAATTTACGAATATGATAATAATAGTTCTTTAAGAGAATTTATGAATAATTTATTTTGTTTTGGTGTCTTTACTGATATTCTCCAATATGTTGACGTTGCATCGGAACTTTCAATTCCATTTTTATAAGTACAATCTTTCACTAGGATATTATATTTCTTCAATAGTTGCCTCGCAAGATTGTCTTGGGGTTTACAGTTATGTATTTTTATAAGTATAAAGTTTGCATTTGACTCAAATACTGTAATATCATCGATAAGCAATAATTTCTGAATGAATCGGTTCCTCTCTTGAATTATCTTTTTACACGAAGCTATATAAACATCACGAAACAATTTAAACTGTTTCAAAAAATATTCAGCAAAAGTACTAATATTCCATATTGGTAACCTTTTATTCAGTTTCAATATGATATCTTTATTAGAAGAAAATAGTGCGCCCAATCGTATACCCGGGACACCATAACTTTTTCCGAAACTTTTAATTATAACTAGATTGTTAAATCTATAAAGAATTTCATTTTTTAATAATGAAATATCTCCATCTGCAAAATCAATAAAAGATTCATCTAAGATTAAAAACTTTTTGTGATGATTCATATATATCAACATTTCAACAATATCTTCATATGTCACTACAGATCCTGTGGGATTATTAGGATTTACAATAACGACAATATCACATTTGTCAATTACTTCTTTCAAATTTAAAAAAGTAATATTGAAATTATCTGGACTACTTGCGTGAATAATTATTCTCTCACTATTGAGTCTATTAAAATATTCATCAAAGGAAGGGAGAATGAGGCCAACACTTCCTGATAAAACTTCAAATAATGAGGCTATTAATTCTGATGAACCGTTTCCTGAAACAATATAACTTTGATTAACTTTATACAATTCAGATAATAATGAATTAATAGTTGCCCTACCTGATGGATAGGAATTTACAATATTTAATAAATTTTTAGATGAAAGTTCCTTAAAAAAATTTCGGTGAGGAAAAAACGGATTAGATAAATAATAAAAGTCTTTAATACAGTTTTGATCGTATAGGCTCAAAAAGTTTGTCGTTATAATATCATACGGATCAATAAGTTGTTTTGATAGTGATTTAGCCTCTTCTAGTTCATTTTTAGTATCTATTTCATACCAAAAAAAATTCCTGTTAGGTATATAGATCTCAAAATCGTCATTTATGAAATCATCTGTAATAATATCTTCATAATATATAGATTTCCTCTTCTCAATCTCAATAGCTTTGTTCAAAACTGGCAGATATTTTTCAGCAGAGAATTTAGCGTTAAATTTGTATATATTTATGGTTTTCAAATCATTTTCCTGGACAGGAAGCTCATGTGATTTGGACTTGTAGTATTTACCCTTTATGTTAGTTTTAATAGTGGTGCCATTCATCCATCCTTTCAAATAATCTACAGCTATAACATTCCTCTCAAAACTAATAACATCTTTTAAAATTCTAAAATCAAAAATTAGGTCAGATTCAATTATTAAGCAATTATTTTTCAGCATATATTCTTTGCATAACCATAAAGAATATATATTATTCGTTGTTTCATATTCTTTGTTAAAAACATACTCAATAACAATATCATTATATTTATATCCAAAATAATCTATAATTGCTTCATTCTTATAACCAACAACAATCACTACCTTTTTGATGCCTATCACAAATAAATTAGATAAAATTGAAGCTAAGATTGACTCATCATCTATTTCAATCATTGTTTTAGGAATAGCACATGTTAGTTCTTTCATTCTAGAACCTCTTCCTGCAGCTAAAATTATTGCAACCATAAATTATTTGTTTTAGTATAATAAATTATTATCTGCGCTTTGGACTAAATTTCCTCTGGATAATTTAAACTACATCATTAACATAACTATACAACTAAATAAATATAACTTTACAAGCACTTAATTATATTAAAGCAGCTCATTATATATCAAAATATGACTACCTACTGGTAAAATAAAAAAATAGCTATCATTAAGTGTATATTATCTAAAACTATCAGTACACGATATAAGTCCAAGATCATTCTAGAGACTCCCTCTTCACAATATACTTGAAGGATAATTCTACATAAAATACCCAATAGATAATCCAATTTGCATATAACGCTCACATATCTTATATATATACTCATTAGAAATTTGTTAAGAATACTTATTTCTATTTAGAGATATAATATTGCAATTCAAATATTACAAAATATGATTAATTTTTTGGCACTTAATTACCTCAACTCAAAGTTTATTTAAAATAATTTGTATGTAATCAATTTCAAGATTGGATTTATTTCGTATAACTTGAAAATCTGAGCTCCCGACACTCTCACAAAATGTAATTCTATCTTTCACTCTTTGGTGTTACAGATATATCTTACACTTAATTTGAAACTAATAAATCTAACCGCACACCTAATAAAAGTCTCTCAATTAGTCTTCTATCAGAAGTAATAATTTCAGCCGAGCCGTTCATCTCATTTCTATGCTCTAAAGAATGTCCATAGCGAGTGACTAAACCTTTGGGCAAGGTAACATATGCCCAATATAAACTATCTCGACCAGGAGTAGTTGAGATATGTGTCAAAACACCATCAATTATTCCGAATTCCTGATAAGGGTACCCATTTAATTTGACAATGACTGATTGTCCTTCACGAAGTTTACCTAAATTCAGTTGAGGTACTTTTAAAATCCCTATAAAAGTATTTCCAATAGGAGAAACTATCATTAGCTCCTGTTTAAGAGTAGTATTCACATTTTCATATAATGGGGTAGAAAATGTAATAACTCCGTCTACTGGTGTACTTAGAATATATACTTGTTTCCAAGATGCTATTTGACTTTGCAATGTTAATATACTTTGCAAGAATTCAGCTTTTATATCTAAAATGTTATTTTCTATTTCTAATATTTCCTTTCGTTTGGCACTTTGAGAAGTCCTATTTTGTATTATAAAAGACTTTAGCTGTTTAAGTGGCATCTCTCTATTCAATAATTTTGTCTTTTCTTTATTAAACTCTAATCGAGATAATACTTTTTCATTAAATAAATACTCGTGTATTTGAAATTCTTCCAAAGCCAACTGATAATCCATCTCTTGCAATTCAAATTGTTCAAGTAAATTTTTCTCCAATTCTAATAGATCATCAATATCTTTTAGTAATAATTCTATTTTTATTAAGTTAGCCCCACCTTCAATAACAGATTTAATTTTGCGTAATTGCAAATCAAAAGTTTGAAAATCCGATTGAAGGTCTCCCAAATCATTAAAATTATTGGTATAAAAATCTAATACTACATTAAAATTATTATTAGAAAATTCTTTATATAACTTATTCAATTCTGATTCCAATTCCAATGCTTGAGTATGATTCACTGTACTTTCACTCCAAATTAATGGTTGTTTTGAAATAACTGTATCGCCTTCATTTACTAACAATTTGACTATTTTACCATCATTTCTTGCAGTAATTTTTCTAGGTGCATTAGATGATGTTAAAATAAAATTTGTTTTGATAATATCGGGATAACTAATAAACCAAGTAGAGAGCAACAATATTACCATCAAAATAAAACATATTCCAAGTCCCCAGTGTAGTATCCAATGAGGTGGCCTACCAAGTATTTCTTGAGTTTCACTACTATGAAATTGATGAAACATCGTGATTTCTGCTTGATCACTTGAATTATTCATTATATTCGAAAACAAATCAACATGTTTAATTATAATTTATAGGAATATTATTCAGTTGATTAATAACCAATTGATAATATTTCCCTTTTAGGTCTAATAGTGATTCATGCGTTCCTTGTTCAATAACTCTTCCGTTTTCTAATACTATTATTTGATCTGCATTCTTTATAGTACTTAAGCGATGCGCTACTACAATTACAGTACGACCTTGTAAGAAATTTCCTAAATTTTGCAATATCTGTGATTCATTACTACTATCCAATGAATTTGTAGCTTCATCAAAAATCAATATTTTAGGATTTTTATATACAGCCCTTGCAATTAAAATTCTCTGTTTTTGTCCTTGGCTAATTCCCATACCTTCAGCTCCAATTTTAGTATTATATCCTAGTGGGAGAGAATCTATAAAAGAATGGATGTTAGCAACTTTGGCTGCATGAAATAATTTTTTATGGTCAACAATTTCATCTGATACTGAAATATTACGAGCGATTGAATCTGAAAAAATATAACCTTCCTGCATCACTACGCCACATTGCTCTCTCCATTTGCTATGTGATATACTATTTATTGGGATGTTTGAGACATTCCCATTTTGGATACGAGAAAGACTTATACTTCCATTTTTTATATCATAAAATCTCAAAAGCAGCTTGAGAAGGGTCGTCTTACCACTACCACTAGTACCAACAATCGCAGTAGTTTTTCCACTTGGGATTACAATGTTTACATTGTTAAGGATGTTATCATTTTCTATGCCTGGATAAGCAAATGATAAGTTTTCAATCAAAATATTATGATCAATAGGCCAATCAAGTCTGGTTAAGTTGTCATAATTATCTTCATTGGGTAGATTGTGTACTTCATTAAGGCGCTCCATACTCAATTTTGCATCTTGCCATGACCTAATTAGTCCAATAAATTGTTGAATAGGGCTATTAAATTGACCAATAATATATTGAACTGATAACATTCCCCCAAGAGATAATTGACCATCAAGTACTGCTTTTGCAGATAAAAATGTAATAATAACATTTTTACCTTCATTAATTAAAAGTGCTCCTGCCTCTTGAATTTGAGAAAGCGACAGTTCTCGAATATTCCACTTAAAAAGTTGTCCTTGTATTCTTTCCCATTCCCAACGTTTTGATAATTCAGCTCCTCCTAATTTAATATCTTGCATACCATGTATTAACTGAAGTAACTTATTATGATTAGAAGCAGCAATATTAAAACGTTTAAAATCCAATTTTCGACGTTTTCCTAGAAATAATACAATCCATAGAGCATATATAATGGATCCACTTATAATAACAATAAAAATTGGTAGATTATACCAAGCTAAAACCAGAGCAAAGAGTACCAAATTAAATAAGGAGAATACTAGAGTTAGCACCTGTCCTGTCAAAAAACTTTCTATTCTCTGATGATCTCCAATGCGTTGCATAATATCACCAAATTGCTTAGAATCAAAAAATGAAACAGGGAGTTTCATTAATTTAGACAAAAAGTCTGATAAAATAGTTAAGTTAAGTCTTACACTTATATGTAATAAAATCCAGCTGCGTAGAAAGCCGGTAGCAGATTGTCCCAGTGTTAAAGCCAATTGCGCGATCAGTACTAAGTAAATAAATGGGAGATTTTGAGTATTAATACCAATATCAACAACTGATTGAGTTAAGAAAGGAAAAAGTAATTGTATAATACTACCAATTCCCATTCCTAATGCTAGCTGCACTAATAGCTTTTTAAACTTCCAAACATAATTAAAGAACTGAGTGAAATGAACCCCTTCTATTCTTTCTTCATCTTCTTCGTATAAACGAGAGTTTGGTTCTATAATGAGTACAATCCCTTCTCTGTCTTTCTCTATCCCCCATAATTGCTTAAATTCTGTTAAACTATAGGATACTTTGCCCAATGCCGGATCCGCGATATGAAACCTATATTTAGTATTTATCCTAATTTCACTTTCTAATAGAAATTCACTGTTTAATTGCTTTGAAGTGTTGACCTTATTGATAAGGTTAAAATATCTCAATAATTTTTGCTTAACACTAAAACCTCTCGACTCTATACGAAATAAAACAACATAGTGATTTTTGTTCCAATGCAAAATACAAGGTAAAGGAACATCATCAATTAGGTGATTAATGTCAACTTTAATACCTAAAGTGTGAAAACCAATTGATTCCGCAGCCTTTGCCATTCCAAGTAACGAAACACCTCCTTTACCTACCTCAGTTCTTTCTCTTAAATATTGCGCAGAAAAATATCTTCCATAATATTTAGCAACCATCCTTAAACACGCAGGTCCACAATCCATTTTATCCAGTTGATTATAGAAGTGGAATTTAAATAGTGTCATGCAAATAATATTGGTTAAAATAAATAAAGCAGTATTTTCAGCTTGTCTAAGAAGTTATTTAACTCAAAAACCGTATTGTGCAAGAATTACTCATCCAATTCCAAATCTTTAATAGCTAATTCTAAGCTATTTAAAGTCATGAATGAATTTCGAAATAAATTTTGAATATGATTTGAATCATACTCAAAATCAATATCAGAGTACCCAAAATTCTTCTGAATTGAAATAAAGGGGGACATTACCATAATGTTTGTAGATATTTCAGAGAAAGCTCGATCTGCCATTACATTCTCATTGAAAGGCATTTCTAATATTTGATCAAAAAATTTCTTAAATATTACTGTGAATTGTGTAGAAAGAAAAGTATCAACCCATACCATGTTATTATTGAGAATAATAACATGGTCAAAGCCACCAGCTATTCCCCCACATATAATATCTGCTCCTAACCGATAAGCATTTAATATATTATATATAAATAGTTTCCTATCATAATTTTCTGTAAATACATGATCATCTTCACATATTAGAATTACATCATCATCATTGTATTTTGCTTTCTCAATAATAGCTCTGATTGTTAACCATAAGCCCAAAGCACCAATTCTATTTTCAATAGCTTCAATCACTTCTACTTGAAACTCAATCTTATTCTTAAATTCATTTAATATATGACATAATCTATCCTTTCTCTTCTTTAAATTAACAATATATGTAGGAATTAACATTTCTTCAACAGAAGAATTATCTATTTTACTATTTAAAACATTCCTATAAAAATCATGTCTATTTATTAAAGAATAGATTAGTGTAGAAGATGCATCAAATAAGGAATTCACAACACCTAATGAAGTATTATTTTGAGTTATGTCTGAATATCCGAATTCTTTTTGAACTGATACAAATGGAAAAATTAAAAATTTTTTAGAAGAAATATCAGAAAATATAATATCAGTGTCATTTCCCTCTGTAAAATAAAATCTTCTAATTCTCTCCAACATTGGTCTGAAAATTACGCAAAATTGTAAGCCAGTGAAGGAATTTATCCAATACACTGAATCTTTCACTGGATAAATACTTTTAAATGAACTAACTCCACCTAAAAGAATATCTGCAAAATTTTCCTTAGCAGTTTCAATAGATTTCTTTAATAAATCTATTGAATATGAATCTGTGAATATATGATCATCCTCACAAAGAATAAAATACTCAATACTATTATCAATTTTTTCATCAATAATCATATTTATTGTCCGCCATAATCCTTTCGCTCCATCGTGAAATGCGCTAATTATCTCCACTTGAAATTCATCTTTTCCTTCGAATTCTTTCAATACATTAATTAACCGATCTTTCCTGAAAGACAAATTGATAATATATACAGAAATACACATATTAATTGAAATTTAGATTCTCAGCTAATAAGAATTTTAAATCATCAATCGAATATTCTTCTGGCAATTCATAATCGTTTACAAAATAGGTAGGTGTTTGTTTTATACTATTTACAGCACACCATTTATTCATTTCCTTTATTTGTATTTTCATATTCTGCAATATAATTGAATCAACAGGATATAGAGTTTTGAACTTAGAATAATTTTTTGGATGGCTACCGTGCCAAACACCTAAAGCTTCCCATAACTTTTTTTTTCCAAAAATTTCACTTATCGCTAAAAAGTGTTGAATTACTTCACTAGCTAATTCATTAGATGGGTTTGTATAAAAAATAATTTGAATATGAACATTTGAGTTAATTCTTAATATATCTTTAAGTGGACTATGGCTTTCTGAACAGGGTTGGCAAAATGGATTGCAGACTTTCAAAATTTTTATCGATGAATTCTCATTCCCAAAATGCACACCAAGATTTATTGTTGAAAGCGACGTTTCTATAGATTGCCCTTGCATTAGAAGAGATTTAAAAATCAAACTATTATTTTTTAAAGGTGCCAAACTTCTAATTTTAACTTTTAAAGAAGTAATTAGTTCAATGCTTGATATACTAATATTATATAATAAGGTAGAGAACAATATAGAGGTAAAAATAGGGAGTATATATTCATTCAAAAAGTTAGTACTATTTAGTGATATATTCAGGTCTACTGTAAATGCTATTATAACCTGACATATTAATACAATCTGAATATATATACATAACTTACACCATGATTTCAATATTCTCCATTGATGGTATATAGACAATATAATAATTAGTATAGCGCAATAACTTGATAATGCAATGACTGAGAGTAAATTAGTATTAAAAAGTATAAGAAAGATTATACTTAAAAAGTAAACGAAACTAATAGACGTAAGACTGATACCAAAAACTTTTGAATTTGTAGAATCAAGGGTTATTTGACAATTAAAAGTTGAACTCGTTTTACAAAGTCTTCTAACAAGAAAATTATCTCTATCCAGTATAGACCAAGCAATTAAAACTGTAATTATTAGACCTAAAAATGCAGTGATTATGTATAAAGCATTTATAATTACAGTATCAGAGAATAGAAGTAATGAAGAGATACAATATAAAAATATTAAAAACGGAAGACTGATAAGGCCAAATAATTTAATAAAATATTGTTTGTTTTCAACTTTTTGTTTTTCCTCAAAATTTTCTTCAAAAAATAGTTCGTTTACTTCTCCTATCAACATAGTTTTTGTTAACCACATCGTACTAAATTCTTCTCTACTGATATCATTGAATTCTAAAGAATCTGGATTGAGGAAATGAAGTAAATCTCCATCAATTTTCCTAATTACTGTATAGACACTCTTTCCTTGGTAATAGATTGGAGCAATTAAAGGAAGTGGAAAACTTGATATGCTTTCAATTGAACTTCTAATACAAGTACAATTAATACCAAAATATTTAAATGTGTCTAATAAACTAAGAATAGTTGGGTAATTAGGATGTGCCTCTATTTCTTCTTTAACAGTATTTTTTGTAACTTTTGATTCTAACAAGGATAAGTACACTTGCGCAACTTCTACTATATTATCTATTTGATTAAGTATCCGATAGGGTTTCATAAAATTATTCCAATTATTATTAATCTATATTATGAGTCTCTTTCTAATTTCTATACTAAATCTTATAAATAGAAAGTCACTTGGAATATGCGCAACTCAATAAATTTAAGTTGCCATAGTGTAAATCCTATTTATGCCATGGCCTCTTAAACATGTATAGTTTGAAAAGGCCATTTATCAATTGCACTTATAGAAATTATATATAGTATAATGTTGTATTAAACTGATTCAATCTGTTTTCACAATGTCGGTTGAATAAGTACTCCATTTTTTCAGGCAGTCCATTAAGTAAGTTCTTTATATTACTTACTATAAATAATAAGGCTATATTGTTCATAACAATAGATTTACCATTATAATAAGTTAAATTTAGTAATGGTAAATCTATCTAATTGAGCTAAAGTTCTATATTAACAGCCTGTAGCACTACTAAAAGTCCCAGAACAATGAGTTCTACAAAGATCAAGGGCTTGGGTTTCATTTACACACATTGCATTAGTATAAATGGTACATTGCAGATAAGTACCATCATAGCATTTGATTGTTTTCGTCCCTCCCGTACCACTACCAGCCATAATCTTCTTCATTTCACTTCTACTTAGCTCTTCAAAGTTTGATAAATTGAGGTCTGCAAGTTTGATCTTTTTCATTTTTATAAAGGTTAAATAGTTAAAATATTACTCTATTTTTACTAAACAGAGTCTCTGATTATCAGACAACTTTTAAAAATGTAAATGACTTAGAATACCATGACAACCACTCTTGCTCACACAATCATTCTTATTTTGTATTACTCATACTGAACTCACGTTTACTAGTTACACATTTAGTGAGTTTCTTTAATTTAAAGCATATAAAACTCACTAATAGAATTAATAAATTACTTCAACAATACCAAATTCATACAATATTTCTCTTGTAGCCATTCATCAGAATTTCACTTATATATCCTAGTATCACGACTACATCTGATTTCAAAATTTGTTGTAAGTATCTTACATGTAGATTACCAATTCCAGTAAGAGATTTGTAATATTTATGTATATATTTATTAAAAAACAAACCATACTTTTTAATACAATAATTCATGCGAATATTCATATATATTATTTAATATGCAAATATTCAGAGGTTTATTTTCAATTTATTTACATAAATAATTAATGAATACCACATATATGTAACCCTCCCGAAAATTCGGACTGTCTGAAACGCGAAAATTCGTAACTTAG
>JBEBTR010000064.1:0-17169 GCA_040393725.1 Sphingobacterium endophyticum
GTCTAAAGCAATGATCTGATCGACCAATTCTACTTCGTTGAAATTCTTAACTCCTAGTCTTTCAACTACATGGTCCCGATTTTCACGGATGTAATTTAATTGCAACATATAATTATGCTTTTTATTTATATTGTTGCAAAGATAAGAAGACCTCTGCAATTAATAAACTTGAATTTATCCTTATCCATTCCTAGAATCCTTGCAATTTTGTATCATTGCATCATGAAAAACAGATGGATTCTCTATATATGCCTTAGTATCTTGTACTTGATGCCAAATCTTTCCATTGCTCAAAATGCAATTATTAAGGACTTTACTGTTAAGGAAAATCTTTCTCAGAACGGTAAATTGGCTATCATTGCCATTGATACCGCAGAAAAAACAGACAATACCGTAAATGGAAACTACACATTTACCATCAATGGATTTCAACAGGAATTAAAATTTAGTGATGGAGTAGCTGTGACAATCAACCCCATTGAATCTTCAACTTTCGTATTCTTTAAACATAAATTTGCAGGATCAGATATCGGAAAACTTTTTTTCCTAAGGATGACCGATAAGGGAATTACTCCTTATAAAATCAGTGGAATTCTATTAATTATTATACCGTTGCTTATCCTTTATATTGCCTACAAATTCAAACGCTTCTTAATCACTCTATTGGTATTGGCTGTTGTTTATTTCTATTTGAATCACAGCAAAGGATTAGATGTCCGCCAATTGCTGGAAAGCTCAATCATGGCAATAAAAGACCTCTTTTAAAAAGGCATTCCAACACCAAAATTATATTGAATAAAACTATATCGATCTGGCCAATTGGTTTGATAATAATCTTCTTTAAATTTCTTTGAATCAAAGAAATTCTTGATAACCCATTGATCCGATCCTGAGAATTGAGGGTCTTTTAGTTTAAGTCCGGCATCTAAACGTATAATAAAATAATCCAAGTCAACGCGTAATCCAAATCCAGTTCCTAAAGCTATTTGCGATAAAAACTTATCTCCCCTAAACTCTCCATTAGGATTGATAATATCTTCCCTGATTCTCCACACATTTCCAGCATCCAAAAAAGTCGCCCCATTTAACTTGGCGCCAAAAAAGTTATCCAGCATCCTAAATCTAAATTCAGCATTGGATTCTATCTTGATCTCACCTAATTGATCTAAATTTCTCAGATTCACCCGGAAGTCAGGGTTCATCGATGATCGATTATATCCTCCTGGACCTAATGTCCTCGCTTGCCAAGCTCGAATACCGTTCATCCCCCCTGCAAAAAAACTCTTCTCAAAAATCATATTCAACGAAGAATTATTCCCGTAAGGAACTGCAACTCCTGAATTCAGGCGAAACACAAACTGACGGTTACCGCCTAAATGTTTGTACCATCTATAATCCACCTCCCCTTTAATATATTGAAGGAAAGGAACTCCGAAAATAAGCTTTTCCCCATCTGAATTCTCTTTGAACTTCATGACATTTCCTAATAGACCTAATAGATTTCCACTCACATCTACTGCTCCACGGAAATAATTAAAATCCTCCTTACTTGTCAGTTTGGTAGAATTATAGGTATAGGCATATTGAGCGCCAAGTCCGAAGTATTTCCTGTCATTACTACGCACGTAAAGCCCATATCCTTGATCCTCTAAGCTCTGCTTAAATTCCTCATTCAACTGTCCATGCCTATATTCAATTACAACTGGCGTAAGGCTATGCATTTTATTCGTTGCTTCGTACCAAATGTAGTTCAGGCTATTGATCCAATACCGGTTTGCATAGGTCTGGTCTTGGAAAAACAGTTGAAGGCTGGATGAAAAAGTTGTTCTCGGCAATCCATATCTTCCTACACTACGTACCCGAAATGGAGTCAGAAGTCTTGGAAACGACAAATTTACCCCTACCTGAAAATCATTGTTGAAAATCTTATCCGTTAAACTTCCAGGTAACCTAGAATCAAATAAAACACCATACCGCATCTTCACCTCTATCGTCTCTGAACCTCCAAAAACATTTCGATGGGAAAAGGTGTTACCAACGTTGAAACCACTCATGCCTGAGCTGAATGTAAATTCACCTTCAATTTGGTTACTCATCGCTGACCTAGGCACCAGATTATAATAAACATCTAATTTATTGGAATCCTTTTTTTGATAGTTAATCTTTACTGAACGAAAACCATTCATCTCATATAGCCTATCATAGGCTAATTCCTCATTTTGGCTATTAAATTTCTGTCCTGACCTCAAGAAGGCATATCTTGACAATGGCCTTAACTTGAAATTCCCGGTTTCATCCGTATAAAAAATCTTAGTTAAGGAATCATATTTGCCTTCAGAAAATCTTTTTAATTCAGGTTCAGCAGCTTCTACATTAAAATATACGCTGTCTATATAATAAACCTTATGCTTACTGGAATCTTCTCGGTCGGAAACTTGGATTAATAGATCTGCCTGATTGTTTAGCCCTATGGTGTCTATGCCAGTCCGCATATACTGTCTCAGGTAATCATAATATCCTGATTCGCGCATTTGAGAATACATTCTTTCCCGTTCTAAATAAAGATCGGCAGCATCATATTTTTTACCTGACTTTAAGAGGCTTTTGGGAACCACTTTCTCCTGATAGATAGAATCAACTATTGGGTCAGCTACATTCCTTTGTATATCACGAACAATATATGGATTTCCAAGATTAGCATTAAAGTCAATCTTGGCCTTCTTATTATTGAATTCAATTTGAGGCTGAACTTTTGCATTGAAATAACCTTTGGTCTGCAAAAATCGCTCTATTTGATTGGCTGACAGTTCAACAACTGCAGAATCCAAAATCCTAGGGGCTTCGCCAACATTCTTAATCTTTTCAGTCTTATAACGGCCATCACGGGTATTGAAAAGGTTATAAATCGTTAGATACAAAGGGGAATTTGGACGAATTTCATTCGCTACATACATTCCTGCAGATTCTTTCAATTCTGGTGTAACACCATTTAAATCGACATCTGTTACCAAGTATTGATGATCGTCAAGGTATTTCGCCGAACGACAGGACGCAATAATTAGCGACAAAAACGTTATACTTGCAAAAAATAAAAAACTTCTTTTTTTAGTCATTCATCCCATGTTGTCAAAAGCTCAAATCAGTCTAATCACGTCATTGCAGCATAAAAAGTTCCGTACTCAGCACAGCTTATTTGTAGTAGAAGGAATCAAATCTGTGTTGGAATTTATCCAATCGAGCTACAAGATAAGTAAAATTTTTGCGACCGCGGAAGCAGCTGCAAAATTGGGCAAAATACCCCAAAATATAAAACTTGAAGATGTTTCTGTAGCTGAATTTGCTAAAATCAGTAGCTTGAAGAATCCACAAGGAGCATTGGCATTGGTTGAAATTCCTCAAAGTGATCATCTCGACAAAAAAGATCTCCAAGGGAAGCATAGTTTAATCTTAGACGACGTCCAAGACCCAGGAAATTTGGGAACAATTATACGTACTGCTGAATGGTTTGGAATAGAAAATATTATTTGTTCAATTGGGACAGTGGACGCCTTTAATCCTAAAGTAGTCCAAGCTACAATGGGCTCTCTTTCTAGAATTAAACTCCATTATGTCGACCTTGAACAATTCATTGATCAAAATAACCTCCCTGTTTTCGGTGCATTATTAAATGGTGAATCCATTTATGATACAGATTTTGGAAATCATGGATTTATCATGATGGGAAACGAAGGAAATGGAATTCGTGAAAGCCTGATCCCTAAAGTGACCAAAGCCGTTACGATTCCTCGAATTGGAAAAGCGGAATCTTTAAATGTGGCTGTGGCTACCACCATTTTCTGCTCAGAACTAACTCGACAATATTTGGAGAGAAAAAATGGAGAATAACATTAACGAAGAACAACCACTTTATACTATACAATTTGGCCTTCTCTGTTTGAGCTCGCTATTATTCTCAGCCAGCTTTAACATGATTATCCCTGAATTACCAAACTACTTATCTTCCCTTGGTGGAGCAGCTCATAAGGGATTAATCATCGCGCTATTCACATTAACTGCTGGAATATCTCGCCCTTTTAGTGGAAGACTCACAGATAAATGGGGCCGTGTGCCCGTTATGGCAATTGGCTCTACGGTCTGCGTGCTATGTGGCTTTTTATATCCTATCCTCAGCTCTGTTGCAGGATTTTTCCTTTTACGTTTAGTTCATGGCTTCTCGACTGGATTTAAACCGACAGCCACTTCAGCCTATATCGCTGATATTATTCCTTCTTCAAGATGGGGGGAAGCGTTGGGAATGCATGGTCTTTGCTTCAGTATTGGGGGAGCATTAGGCCCAGCTGTCGGTAGTTATATCGCCCAAGCCTATGACCTCAATACCATGTTCTATAGTTCTTCCGCATTCGCTTTTCTTTCTATTATTATCGTGATGAACATGAAAGAAACATTAAAGGAAAAAAACCGATTCTCTCCCAAGATGTTGAAAATATCAAGAAGGGACATTATTGAAGTCAGGGTAATTCCTGCTGCCATTGTAACTCTACTTTCCTATACTGCATATGGGGTAATCCTAACTTTAATTCCCGATTGGAGCGAACACCTTGGCATTGCTAACAAAGGATTATTTTTCACCGCCTATACCCTTGCTTCCATTGCAATAAGGTTTGTTTCTGGAAAAATTGCCGATCGCTATGGCAGAATTTCCGTCATGAAAGTGGGTTTGATCGTGATCGCAATTTCCATTATGTATCTTGGATTCGGAGATAATATCGCTCAACTCGTAATCGGCGCATGTCTGTACGGAATTGGCACTGGAATCTTTTCCCCAGCAGTTAATGCTTGGACCATTGATCTTTCACTTCCTCAATACCGTGGAAAAGCCATGGCCACCATGTACATCGCCCTCGAAGCAGGAATTGGAGGTGGCGCATTATTTGCTGGATATATTTATCATGATCAAATTCTTAGAATTCCTTATATTTTCTACGGAAATGCAATTGTAATATTGCTGGCATTTATTTACGTATTATATTGGAACGCTAAAAACAAAAAATCACAAAACCTGTTATAGATTTCATATGGAAAATCAACAAACCAAAAGACCATACTCATTTGAATTAGCTTCTACGCTGATGGCGCTGGCATTAATTCTAGCACTCATGTATGTTACTCAGAGTGTTTTACTGCCTTTAATATTCTCAATTCTCATTTCAATTTCCCTATATCCTTTAGCTCGATTTTTTGAAAGATTGCGCTTAGGAAAAGCTTTCTCAGCAATTCTAGCTGTTATTGTTGCCATCGCAGTTATTTCGGGGTTGTCATGGTTTATTGTTTATGAAAGTATCTTAATTGGTAAAGATGCTTCATCAATTACGGACAAAGTACTCTCTGTATTTGAGGGGGGACAGAAATGGTTGGAAACTCAATTCGGAATTGAGAGAACGCAGGTAATGGAAAAATTAAGGGAACAGGGTGAAAAAGCCATGGAAAATGCCGGCGGAATGCTAACAACCACCTTTGGCTCTATCGGAAATATTCTCGCAAGTGCCATCTTAGTACCCCTATTGAGCTTTTTCCTGTTGTATTATCGCGATTTCTTTCGTGAATTTTTCTTTAAAGCCTTTAAGTCTTCGCCTCAAAGCAAAGTCAATGAAGTACTGAATAAAATTTACGAAGTTGTGCAGAGTTATTTAGTCGGATTAATTACCGTTATGGGAATTGTAGCTGTATTAAATACGGTAGGTTTAATGGCCTTGGGAATTGATTATGCTTGGTTCTTTGGTTCCCTTGCTTCTTTGCTTATGCTCCTGCCCTATATTGGAATTGCTATAGGCTCAATCCTTCCAGCATTATTTGCCCTGGCCACTAAGGATAGTGCGTTATATGCTTTGGGAGTAGTTGTCTGGTTCCAGGTCGTTCAATTCCTTGAAGGAAATATCATCACGCCAAATATCGTGGGATCAAAGGTGAGCATCAATCCATTGATGGCAATTATCGGAATCCTATTAGGAGGCATGCTGTTTGGACTTGCCGGTTTGATTATCGCCCTGCCATTCATCGCTACATTAAAGGTTATCTTCGATGCTAACCCTAACATGGAAGCTTTCGGATTCTTAATCGGTGAACCCGAAAAACTTCACCTCAAAAGAAACTCTACGCAAGAATTACTTATGAAATGGGGGATCGTTCGAATGCCTAAGAATAAGAAAAAAATTAAGGTTGATCTAGATGTTCATGTCGATAACCCAGAGCAAGCTCCAAATGCGGAAATGAAATATAAGGAAATCAATGAGTCTGAGGAATTACCTTATGAAGACCTCCCTCAGGACGAATTTCAAAAAAACAAAGACAATAAAGACGAAAATAAACAAGATTAAATAAAATATCGGGGCTTATGTTTTTACGTCCCGTTTTCTTTTATCTCAATTCTCACCTAAATCATAACCTAATTTCCGCATGGCGGTGACTTCGACACTATAAATGCCAAACTCTTCCATAACCCGTCCGTGCAGTTCATAGAATCCACCTCCTTGAAATGGATATTGCCTCAATACTGGAGGAAAATGAACCGTATCTAACCATTCGCCCTCAACATCCAAAAAGGTCCCAAAACACATCCGCTCTTTCTTTATCGTCCGTGTTTCCTTCAAGGTGACAAGCCTGCCAATAACTTTTATTTGTTGTCCAAGCATGTTCGTCAATTCCTTGACCAAAATACTGCCTTTCAGATGCTCCTTATTCAGAAGCTCATAAAAATCTCCAACCACAAAACCCAATAGATCCAGTTCATCTCGAAGATCTTCCTTCCTATTCTTTTCAAACTCAGGTAAAGAGAACTTCAGCTCCTCCGTTTCGAATAAAGTAACAGGATCGTCCTTTTCGGTCCGTTTATTTCTAAAATTAGCCTCCCATAATAAAGTTTTCTTATCCATCCCCGTAAATCTTAAAGCCCCGATTCGAATCAGGATATTGAGCTGTTCAGGGGCCGGATGCAATCGTTGTAAAACATCGTTCAAACTTTTATAGGGACCATTCCTTTGTCTTTCCTCTACAATCTGATGGGCAAATTCCTGTTCCAATCCTTGAAGATGGATCAATCCCACATAGACCTGTTGCCCCATGATATTCGTCAGATAGTCGCTGTGATTCAAACATGGAAGCTCAATCTCTCCACCATTTTTCTGAAGTTCATGAAAATAAAACTCCGTTCTGTAAAAACCGCCAAAGTTATTGATTACCGCAACATAGAATTCACATGGAAAATAAGTTTTTAGGTATAAACTCTGATAGCTTTCAACGGCGAAAGATGCGGAGTGGCCTTTCGCAAAAGAATAGCCGCCGAAACTCTCCATCTGTCTCCAAACCTCTGCCGTAATTGCCTCTTCATAACCTTGCGCTCGACAATTGGCAAAAAACTTCTCTCGCATCAATTCAAACTTATTCTCCGACCTATACTTCCCGCTCATCGCCCGACGCAGGATATCTGCCTCTTCCAATGAAATCCCACCAAAATGGTGCGCAACCTTAATAACATCCTCCTGATAAACCATAACCCCAAACGTTTCCTCCAAGAGCTCCTTCATTTTAGGATGTAAGTATTCAACCTTGTCCCGATCGTGGTAGCGTTCAATATATTGCTTCATCATGCCGGACTGCGCAACCCCAGGGCGGATAATCGAACTGGCAGCAACCAACGTAATATAATCCGAACACTTCAGCTTTCCCAAGAGCTGACGCATCGCAGGACTTTCAATATAAAAGCAGCCTATTGTGTCTGCCTTTTGAATCATATCCGCCAATTTAGGATCCTCTAAAAAACGCTCTACCTGATGTATATCGATATGCTTCCCCTTGTTTCGCAACACCAATTCCAATGCATCTTTTATATGCCCCAAACCCCGTTGGCTCAAGATATCAAATTTAAACAGCCCGATTCTATCTGCTTCGAACATATCCATATGCAGGGTTAGGAAACCCTTGGGCGGCAACTCCAATACTCCATATTGATTTAAGGGCTGCTCACTAATTAATACCCCTGCTGCATGTACACTGACATTGCTTGGAAAATCAACTAACAAAGCACCATACTTCTGAATCCAACGCTGAATCTTATCCTCTGCAGACCATTCCCGCTTATGAACCAACTCATCAATCTCCTCCTTTGGCAAACCGAAAACTTTACCCAGTTCCCTAACGATTGCTCGACGTTGAAAGGTCGTATACATCCCAAGTAAGGAAACATGCTGCCGCCCATATCGCATAAATAAATATTCAAAAATCGAATCCCGATCTTTCCAGCTAAAGTCAATATCAAAATCCGGTGGCGATGTTCGGTTGGGATTCAGGAACCTCTCGAAATATAGATCTAATTTCATGGGATCCACATCTGTGATACGAAGACAATAGGCAACAACAGAGTTGGCGCCACTACCCCGACCTACATGGTAAAAACCCTGCTCATTCGCATAGCGAAGCATATCCCAAACAATCAAGAAATAAGAGTTAAACTTGGATTGCTTGATGATAGACAGTTCCTTCTCAACACGATCCATCGCCTTTTTATTTTTGACTCCATAGCGAATCTTACAGCCCTCTATAGCCAATTTTCTCAATAGTTCATGGTCACCCTCTTCTGAAGCTGTAAAATGCTTTTTATTCTTATCAACGTGGAACTCCATTTCAATCGAGCAGCTTTGAACAACCTGCATCGTCTTACTGATGACCGTTGGAAATCTTGCAAATGCCGATACTAATGTTTCCTCATCCAACAAGGTCTCATTGGGCTTTGCAAAATCGTCCTTTGTAAGTTTTGATAACAACGTATTCTTAGCAATCGCCCTTAAAATACGATGTAGGTCATAATTAGTCTTATCCTGATAGGTAACCGGGTGCAAGATGACCCAACAGTCTGCATTTAATGCCTCTTGCCAACTCAACTTATTGAGATCTTCCATCCTCAGACCTACAAGCTCCTGTCCTCCCAATTGATCCAAATCAGGGTGATTCCCAAATGCATAGATAACCCAAATATCCGCTGACTCAAAGGGTGGCCTGCTGGGAAAAGCTAATTTGCGCTGCTTATAAAATGAAAGAAAGCTTTGAATTGCCAGTAATCCAGCATTATTCTTTGCTAAAAGAATATAACAAAGTTCATTTTCATTCCGCACTTCAACACCAACAATGGGCTTGATATTCGCCTCTTGACATTTCAAAACAAAATCCCAGCAATCTGCCGTGCTGTTGATATTGGTCAATGCCATTGCCTTCAGCCCTAATAGCTGTCCCTTCTCCACCAAATCCTTTGTTGGAATGGTTCCATAATGAAAACTAAACCAAGTCTTGCAATTCAAAAACATATTACAAGATTAGGAAATATTTAATTTATTTTACTAAAAATATTAGCATTATTTATCAAAATAAAAGCCGAGTGTTTCATACTCAGCTAATTACTATTTATATAAATTGTTGGTTAATCTAAACAAATAATCTAGTCTTCCCAGGTCCAACCCAATTGCATGGATACGGCAAGGTGATCAGAAAGCGCCTCACCATCCACGTTGGTGAAACGATCAATCTCAACCTGATAATCTAGAGGAGTGAATTTTAGGTTTTTACTATTCCTAAAGAAAATTTTATCCAAGCTCTCCGTGTCATTGTTCAAGCTTAGCATATGTTGCGCAATAAACTTGGGAATAACCTCCGGAAACACTCCTTTCCTAAGGTATTGAACCCACCCGTCCGACAAACCCGTGGTCAATAAAAATTCATGTAAATTATCTCTTTTATAGGCATAATGGGCATTAAAATCACCCATCACAATAATTGGACGATCCACGGAATGTTCATTGATATAGGCAGCCAATTGACGAAGATTCTCACGTCGAGCTCTTGCTGCCCGCGCAACATCACTAGAATTCGCATGAACATTATAAACATCGATGCTAACCTGATTGGCAAGTTGAATCTTCGCAAAACTAAATCCCTTTACAGTCCAACAATCCGGCCCGCTGCAATGACGCCATGGAATTCTTCTATATTCTGAAATCGGAAACTTGGACAACGTATTTAATCCATCGCCGACAGGAATCTTACCTTTGCTTGCCGTCCGATAGGGATGTAAATTCTTAGAATAAAATGCATTGTTGTAGTTAAAGTCTTCTTGAACGTTAATGATATCATAAGGTTCAACTTTTTCCCCAATTTCCGCAATACTTAACTTCCTAGGTAGTTTAGCAGCTGAAATACCTTGAGGAAGTCCTGCTATATTATAGGTTAATAATGAAATTTCCCCTTGGATAAAATGGTCGGATTTATGTTCCCCTTGTGGAATAGCTACAGAAATCAGCTTTCCCTTTAAATTTTTAAACAAAAATAATAATACTACAATTACCCCAGCAAGTATAAAAAGTATGGTCATCTATTAATTTATATGAAACAAAGTATCGTTTTCAAATTACCTTAGTTGGAACTTCATATTAAATTATCATTATAAATCAGTCAATTCCCATTCCAATTTTAATGAAATAGCACAATGGTCCGACAAAGGAATGCCTGAATCAGTGGAAAATAGGTCATGCTGAACTTGATAATCTTTTGGTTTGAATATAATATCATCACTGTTACGAAAATAGATCTTATCAATACTTTCGCAATCGTCAGTTACTTTTAAGGCATGTTGAGCAACAAAATTTTCCTGCTTCTCGGGCAATCTGCCCTGGTTGCGAAGCAAAACCCAACTATCAATTAAATCAACTTCCTTTTGAAATTCACGAATATTGTCTGCTGTGAAAGCGTAATGCGCATTAAAATCTCCCATTATAAGCAAAGGTTCACAGCTCGAATTCTCCTTAATAAATGCCGCAAGCTGAGCAAGATTTTTCTTGCGTGCTTGAACAGCTTGTTGATTGTCTTGTGCGGTTGCATGTACATTATATACATCCAAAAAAACATCCTGCGCTATTTGAATCCTCGCAAAACTAAATCCCTTTGGAGTTAAACAGTCACTGCCGCTACAATCATTCCAGGCAACACGCTGAGATTCCATTATTGGATATTTTGAAAGTGTGCTCAATCCATCACCAAATGGTACTCCACCCATCGCTTGAGTACGATATACATGAAGATTCGATGCATAAAGATCGCTGTTATAATTGAAATCTTCCTGTACATTAACGATATCAAAACTATTAATTCGCTCTCCTATCGTACGGATACTCGATGCCCTGGGAGTTTCAGCACTCGAAATCAACTGTGGTAATCCCGCTATATTATAAGTCAACAAGGAAAGCTCGCCTGAACTAGTCCTCGCCAATTCCGGATATGTGGCCAATGGTACTGCTCGAGAACCTTTGCTCTGCTTATAGCTCAGAAGAAATAGCAATGAAAATAGTATAGACAACAATCCTACAAACCTGAAATGCCATGCTTTACTTTTTTGTGGATACGGAAGGTTGATTAGCATATCGTTCAACATAAATCCTAACACAAAACTACCCTAAACAATTAAACCTATCCTTAAATCAATATTAAAGGTTTGTTGATTTGATGTTTCGAAATTATTAAGCGTTTACGATGCGTAAATATTTCAATCATAATTACTTAACAGCAAATTAGTATTAAAGAAATATTATCACCATACTTTTATCAGATAGACAATTTTGAATTGTAAATGAAGAAAGTTGCTTTTTTTTCAGAAATCCTTATTGAGGATTTCGATGGTGCTTCCAGGACAATGTTCCAAATTATTAACCGCATCGATCACACTGAATTTTCCTATCTTTTCATCTATGGTAAAGGACCTGATCATTTCTGTGCACACCAATCTTATCAAGTCCCTACCTTCAAAATTCCAATCAATGATGACTATACCATTGCTGTCCCCCAACTTTCAAAATGGAAACTAGAGGACGCTCTGGATAACTTCGCACCAGATGTTATTCATATCGCGACACCATCCCTCCTCGGATTCTTCGCCATGAAATATGCCAAAAGAAATAACATCCCCATTATCAGTATATACCATACACACTTTATTTCTTATATAGCTTATTACCTAAGAAACTTATCCTCCTTAATCAAACCAGCAGAATATTGGATGAGAAAAGCGATGCTTAGTTTCTATAATAGCTGTCAAAAAGTGTATGTACCAGCACATAATATTATCGAAGAATTAAAAGAAATTGGCATTCAGCCTGAGCGACTCACCTTATGGCAAAGAGGTATTGACTTAAACCTCTTCAACCCTGAAAAAGCAGACCAGGAATATATTCAAGGAATCACTAAAAATGATAAACCCAATATTCTTTTTGCCAGTAGGCTGGTTTGGGAAAAAAATGTTCAGACTTTAATCGACATCTATAATCAACTTAAAAAGTCCAAAATGGACTATAACCTCATTATCGCTGGGGATGGTGCCGCTAAGCAAGAAGCACAGGAAATGATGCCTTCTGCCATTTTCTTAGGAAAGTTGAACCATGAAGAGCTCTCCAAGTTATATGCCTCTGCTGATGTATTTGTATTTACATCCACTTCCGAAACCTATGGTAATGTAGTTATCGAAGCATTAGCTTCCGGATTGCCCTGTGTAATCGCAAATGGTGGTGGAAGCGCAAGCCTTATTGAACATGGACGTACTGGATACAAATGCCTCCCTAACAATGCCCTAGAATATGTCTATTTTATCCAAAAAATATTATCTGACAACTCCATCCGACAGGAATTTAGGAAAGCGGGGTTAGCATATGTCAATAAATTGGACTGGGGAAAACTCGCGGATACGTACTTTGAGGATATACAGGAACTGGCTTCTGAACCCATTAATACATTTGCATGGGCAAGCAATTAAAAATCAACAGGAAAACGATAAAGATTATCCTTGCCCTGATTATCCTTGCATTTGTCGTGGTATTTATTTTCAACACCGATTTTGCCGCGACTAAACAAGAACTCAACAAAATCGGATTCAAATTTATTTATCTGATCGGCGTCACCCTTCTTGCCTATTTCTTTGGCACTTGGTCCTGGTATGTTTGCTTGGGAAACGATCGAAAAAAAATTAGTCTGATACGGCTATTCGCTGTTCGACAGGTAGGAGAAACTGTGGGGCAATTTAATCCGACCAGCATCGTCGGCGGGGATTTATTGAAAGCTGAAATGCTAAAACCATACGGAATTTCTTCAGATAAGGCTTTAAGTGCAGTAGCTACCTCAAGGATTACAACCGTGCTTTCTCAGATATTTCTGTTCCTCCTCGCCTGCCTTTGGTTAAACAGTTTAGAAATCGGTAAACTTGCATTTCAAAACCTTGGAATATTCTTTTATGCATTTATTGGCCTCTTGATTCTCTCCAATCTCATTTTTTTCTATTGGTTAATCTTCAGTAAATCCATCTTAAATTCCAACAAACCTATTCAATCCAAAAACTTCATTGGAAAACTAATATTCAAGATCCAGGAGTTACTGTTCAATATTCGAAAATCCTATCGCTATAACCCCAAATCCTTTTGGCTATCTTATGGACTGGCAACTATTCATTGGCTTATTGGTAGCTTGGAGTTTTACTTAATTCTTCTTTTTTTAGGATTTGATGTTATTCCGATGCATGGCTTATTGCTGGACATGGGTGTCATCGTCTTTAAAAGTGCGGGAGCATTCATTCCGGGGCAATTAGGATTTGAAGAATTGGGCAATAAAATCATGCTTCAGATCATCGCCATCGCCAGTGCTAGCGTCTGGATTTCCGCTTCCATCCTGCGGCGTGCTAGGCAGCTCTTTTGGATTGCAATGGGATTCATCCTTTACCTATTTATCAAAAAGGACAGTAAACAACATTCTACTTATCAAAATGGAAATATTATTTGTTAGTCATAAGTATCCACCTGCTACCGGCGGAATGGAAAAACAAAGCTATGAGCTTATCAATGGCATCGCTACTCAGGTACCCGTTCACCTTTTGGTCTATCAAAAGGGGGAAGAAAGCCTACTTAAATTCTTTATAAACCTAAATACCAATATATTAAATATATTAAAGCAGAACCCTGCCATCCAACTTATTCATTTTAACGACGGTTTGATCGCTTCCTTAGCACTCTTCCATTCTGGATATAAACATATCAAACGTGTTGTAACCATTCACGGACTAGATGTTGTATTTCCCCTTCGCTATTTTCAGAAAAAAATCCTTCCACGATTTAACGAATACGACCATATCATCGCAGTCAGCGCTGCTACCAAGAATGCGGCGATTCAAAGGGGAATTTCCGAAGATAAAATCTCAGTAATCAATAATGGAGTTGATCATGCTATCGCAGAGTCGCTACATACTCCATTAAATCAAATCATAGCTTATTATCCCCAATTGGATCTCAAGAAAAAATATATGGTCACGCTTGGGAGGCCCGTCAAAAGAAAAGGCTTCTCTTGGCTATTGAAAGAGGTCGTCCCGAAAATGCCGGCTGATTTTCAATTGATCATGTTGGGACCATATCAACGTACAGGAACATTTATGGAAACCATGCTGAGCATACTTCCTAAACGGGTTTACAAACTTGTAACTCTTTTCCTTGGCTATCCTTCCGATGAAAAAGCAATTCGCAAATTGCTCAAAAATCCTGTAATCAAAAGTCGTGTACATCATTTGGGAAAGGTTCCTTTCTCTCATCTTCAGACACTGCTTTCCAATTCCTCGGCCTTTTTGATGCCAAACATTCAAGTACAGGGTGACATGGAAGGTTTTGGCCTGGTCTGTCTGGAAGCTTCCCTCGCCGGCACGCTCGTTATTGCAGCCGATATCGAAGGAATCACTGATGCTATTCAGCATCGTAAAAATGGGATTCTTTTACCCGCAGGAGATCCTGAGGCATGGCTCAATCAATTAAATGATGTCTGCGCATTTCCTGAAGATTACACTGAAATCGCTGCTTCCTACCAATCTTTTAGCTTAGAAAATTACAGCTGGAAAATAATGGCTCGTTCCTATCTCCATACCTTCAGGAAATTGACTTTCAAAAAATCGCCCTTAAAACTTGTACATTCAAAAGAGTATTAAAAATGGGGAGTACGGCGATCTTTCTCTATTTTCTTTACGGAGACTGCCCTCTTAATGGCTTCATCACCGTATCGAGCGCGCATAGCATCCATCGCCTGGTATAACCGGACAGCCTCCTCCGTATCTTCAAATAGATTAATCTGCTGTGATCCCTGTACCAAATGACTGAAACGAACCCCTATTAGGCGGACTAACATCCGCCTATCATATAGCTTAACGAATAGTTCCTTCACTTTCTTCAGCAAGACGCTGTCCGATGCTGTATACGAAATTACCATCTGTTTACTGACCGTATCAAAGTTTGCATACCGAAGCTTTACCGTCACACAGCCCGTCAGGCGCTCTTGATTTCGCAATTGAAAGGTCAAACGCTCCGTCATACGAATCAGCTCACTATTCAAAAATTGCATATCGATTGTATCCTGTATAAAGGTTTCTTCTGTACCGATGCTCTTCTGCTCCGAATAGGGAATGATCGGAGAGGTATCAATCCCATTCGCCTTTCTCGAGAGATCTATACCATTCTTCCCCAATAGATTGTGCATCATCGCTGCCGGAATCTCACTTAAAATCTTGATCGTCTTCACCCCCATCTGCAACAAAAGCATACTCGTCTTCTCGCCTATCCCCGGCATCCGCTGTATCTTTAAAGGTGCTAAGTAGTCCTTTTCAAAGCCATGCAAAATCTCCTTTTTACCATCCGGCTTCGCATCATCTGTCGCAACCTTACTCACCAATTTATTCGAAGCCAATGCATAACTAATCGGCAACCCACTCTCCTTTTGTATCTTCGTCTTTAACTCAACCATAAACTGACTGCAGCCAAAAAAACGATCAACGCCTGTCAGATCTACATAAAACTCATCTACACTCGCCTTCTCCATCACGGGAACCGTATCCCGAACCACATCCGTCACCACACGAGAATAATAACTATAGCTGTCCATATCGCCACGAACAACAATAGCATGCGGACATAACCGTAAAGCAAGCTTCATCGGCATCGCACTATGAACCCCGAATTTACGCGTCTCATAACTACAGGCTGAAACAACTGCCCGGTCGCTCATCCCCCCTACAATCAAGGGCTTACCAATGAATTTACTGTTCTTCAGACGTTCTACGCTCACAAAAAACGTATCTAAGTCTAAATGAGCAACAAACCGCTTATTATCAAACAAATCCATAGTAATTCCGAATATCAATCAATTCAAAATTACTAAAATTTTTAGTAAAACAAGCTTTATTTATTTATTCCATCTTTCGATTTCTTTCAACAAAAGCGGAAACGCCGGATACGTCATGCCATGATCATATCCATCCAATTCCAACAACTTAACCTGTGGATGCCCAACAATCTTAAACATTCTAGCCAGATAGGCATTCTCCTCATAACGCCCGACCATCTCAAGCTCACGGTCTCCCGTAATTAAAGTAATCGGTACCTCATTCTTACGAACCCAAAATAATGGAGCAAATTCATCTACTACGGGTTGATTGATGTCGATTCCCTTTTCAGAACGAGCCGTAAAATGACTGATACATTGCGCACTAAATGGCACAACTCCATATAACTGATCCGCATCGATTCCCTCATCCTTCAGGTATCGGGGATTCAAGGCCAACATCAAATTCAAATATCCGCCCGCAGAATGGCCCGAAAGAACAATCTTCTTATTATTTCCACCATATTCTCCTATATGATTAAAAGTCCATCGAACAGCCTTTGCAGCATCTTTGATAATATCCTCAACTTTCACTTTCGGAGACAAACGATAGCCAACCCCAATGACTGCAACCCCCTTTTCTTTTAAATATGAGGGAATCTCTTTCTCTCCACCGGTCAAGCCTCCACCATGAAACCATAGGATAGTCACAAAGTCCTTCTTGTCCGTCGGATAATATACATCAACCTGACAGCGCTCCTTACTGTATTCATCCGACCCAGAACCAGCATAGGAAATATTTTCCTTGAGTTCATACTTTCCGTTTTGGGCATATAGCACACTTATCGAAACACTTAAAATTAATATGGAAAGAAATCTCTTCATGATATTGGATTTTGTTAAAAAGTAGAATAATCCTAAAAATAAGACAAATAAAATGAATTTTGTATTTTTACGAGG
>JBEBTR010000065.1:0-16860 GCA_040393725.1 Sphingobacterium endophyticum
ATATAAGTTAAGCGAGTAACAAAATCATTGAATCCAAATACATGGTTGGAAGACAAAACATGGATCATTCCGTTTTTTGCCTCAATATTGATAGATGCAGTCGTTGCAGTTATCCAATTTCTGGTAAATTGACTGTTTTTCGTATCCGCATACTCAATCACCTTTGGACCTCCGCCTGCAAACCCAGATGATGTTGCTGTGGTTAATTTTGCATTCATCGTCCTTTTATATTTGAAATCCTGTAATCGGATTCCATCTTTTAGGAGCATAGAGTCACTAGGGTATGATCCTTTAATAATATATTGTGACATCATGGTATCCAAATGTTTTAGATCCACGTTGCTTAAATATTCCAAAGGTTTATCAGATTCCCTACGGGTATTGTTCAGGTTTTCAATGGCTAATTGGAAACTTTGATTCGTAGGGGCAAAGAAGGTATATTTCTCATTACTTCCTAAGACAGCATTGATTTTACTTCTGTCCAAAACTTTTAATAAAGAATCAAATACACCCGGTTTACTTTGAAGATATTCTAGAATTGTACCATCATAAGTTACCTTCTGGACGGTCTCATTATAATATCCTTTGTCTTTGGCGCAGCTGCTCACCAAAATCAAGAAAAGAAAGCTATAAAATAGATTATTGATTTTCATGGTTAAACAGTTTATTTCCAATATTCATTTTGGGTTAATAATTTATTTTGGGTCAAAACCTCAGTGGATATTGGCCAATATTGCCCATTATCCCGAATTAATTTACTCAGGTCAGAATTATCATTGATAATTTTATATTGTCTGACCAAATCATACCATCGGTGGCCTTCTCCCATCAACTCTCGGTTTCTTTCTTGGAATATGGCTTCAATTAATTCACCATTTCTAGCTGCAGAATAATTATTCAGACCTCTACGCTCACGAATGGTATTAAGTAGATCTATCGCTCCGTTTTGTTCTCCAATCACGGCTAATGCTTCAGCACGTAATAAGTACATGTCTTCCAATCTGGTAATAATGGTCGCGCTGGAATAAAATCTGAAAGAAGGGTCAGTAACTCCACCCATGATACATTTAATTTTGCTAAAAATTGGATATTGACCGTTAAAGTTTCTAAAATAGACCTCGGTTACCGGATTGCCTAAGGTATCGGCAGAGAACCTTTCATCTGTAGCTTCATTGAATATTTCCAGGATTTTCTCCTTAGGAATATACATATCCGGAATACTTTTATTAACAACAGGAGCTGCCAATGTCAACTCTTCAATATGACCTGTGAAAGATCCTTCTACATGGTTGTAGACATGGGCAAACCCCAATAATTGATTGTTGTTCTTATCATAGAAAAAACCATTTGGATCTGTCATGTTTCCAGTAGACAGAATGCCTAACCCACCTTTTTGCGCATTGTCGATGACGAATTTAGCATAGGCAGCAGCATCAGGATAATTGCTTTGCCATGCCGCAACGTGGGCCAAAATTGCATAAGCTGTCGTTTTGCGGGCTAATGAACCAGTCCACCTTGAATTAGATTCGTTATAATAATTTCCTTGTTGCTGCTCATCGTTTGAACTATATAGGAAAGGTAAATCTTGAGCCGCTTTGATTAGTTCCTGCTCTACAAAGGCTAGTACCTTACTTTGATCTTCACGGGGTTGATCTGTAAAACTTCCTTCTTTAGATGAGACAATTAATGGTACATCTCCCCAAATACGAACCATATAGAAATATGCAAAAGCACGTAAGAACCTCGCTTGTGCAATATCCACCACCATGTTGTTGTTGGTGTATCTTTCGTCTTTTTCTTTGACCTCATGGATTCGTTCTAGGAAAATATTGGCTGAATTAATTACAGCATACCACCTACGCCACGACTTCAAGTCATTCATCACCCCAAACGAAGCATTCAAATCATGTTTAGCAACCGCTTTAAGGTCTTGACGAATTGGAACCGAGAATTGTCCAGAACGAACATCTCCATATATCCAATGCGCATTATTATCATTCAATGCAGATTTTGTTAGACCATATACACCCATTAAGGCACCTCTGGAATCTTCCATCGAAATCCACATGTTTTCTTCAGACACCAAACGAGTAGAATTGACGTCCAGCATTTTTTTGCAGGAAACGAATACCTGACTCAATACAATCAATATGATTAATAATCTTTTCATAGTCAGTTATAGTTTAAGTTTAAATCCTAATGCAAATGTTCTTGGGATCGGTAATGAATAACCCTGGTCATAGCCTAAGTAATTCACCAATTCAGGATCTCTACCTGAATATTTGCTGACAGTAAATAAATTGTTTGCAGATAGATAGACATAGAAGTCTCCATTTTTGCCGAGTTTGTTTCCTATAATGTCTTTAAAATTATAGCCAATCGTAGCTGTTCTCAATTTTAGGAAAGATCCATCTTCTAAGAATAGGTTTTGATTAGTTTGAAAAGGAGTAACTGACGACCATGGATTGTATAGGGGATATTTATCATAATCACCTCTTTTTTCCCAATAGGTAATCTCTTTGATAGAGTTTATACTGCTGGCATTTTCATTTTCAATGAAATTGAAACGATTGGCCATTTCTTGGTTGACAATCTTTCTACCTAAATTGAAATAGAAATTCAAATTTAGGTCGAAATTTTTATAGGTAACCATATTGTTCCATGAACCGCTAAGTTTTGGTAGGATATTTCCCTGAATTACCTTGTCCTCTTTGGTGATCTGATTGTCAGCATTCGTGTCCCGCCAAATAGGATCCCCAGCCTTAAGGATAATGCCATTATATGTTAATTTTTGGCCATTTACCTCCGGAACTTCTTGATCTGTTTTGTACATGCCGTTGTTTTCATACAACCAAAAGGCATCTATTCTTTCGCCGACCTTTAACAAGCGGTCATTGACCTCAACTTCATCCAATCCATTTGGCAGAGCCAATAATTTATTGGTATTTACGCCAAGTACCAATCCTGTATTCCAGGTGATTTTGTCGTTTTGTACAACGTTACCGGAAGCAGATAAATCGATGCCCATGTTCCGGACATCCATGCCTGCTTCATATTGATATTCATATCCAAAATCTTTCTTGCCTGGCAGCATGATCAACTGATCTTTAGTATCACGTATATAAGAATCAAATGAAACTTGGATATTTCTTTCCTGGAAACCTAAGTCAAAGCCTACATTAGCATTGTCAGAATAGCTCCAAGGAAGATTATAGCCAATCCAGCCCACATCGTAAGGACGTACCAATACAGCGATACCATTGTAACCCGGAACGATAGCATTTCCTGTGTAGCCTACTTGTGCCGTATAACTAGGACCTTGAGAATAATTATCATAAAGATTATAATGCCCAATTCTACCTACATTCGCACGGATGTTGAATAAGCTTACAGCATCATTATCCTTTAGGAAATCATTTTTAGCATTCCAACCCAAGGCTAATATTGGAGAAAAGAACCATCTCGAAGTCGGCTGTGCATTAGATGATGCATCGTAACGTAGAGTCAGCGCAGCAGTGTAGGATTCGTTATATGTATAGGAAGCTTTACCATAGAAATTGACCATATTATGCTTGGTACGGTCCAGGAATTTGTAGACCAATTGCCTAGGAAATGCAGTAGGATTTAAATAGTCGCCATTATTAGGGTCAGAATTCAGTAAATTTAATTTGATAAAATCGTTGACCCCTTTATATGCATACGCATAATTATACTTATAGGTATCCCACATCAGGGAATTTCCTGCCTCAAAGTAGAAATAATTTGCTCCATTCTTAATATCGTATACGAGTTGGTTGTCCACCATAATGCGCTGATTGTAGCCGTAGTAGTTCGAAGCGAAATTGCTATTTTCAAGGATGGTACTTGGATAGAATAAATCCCTATACCCTTCATTATAATCCACAGCAAATTTAGTCCGGAACTTGACAGGTCCGGCATTAAATTGGAATCGGAAAAATCCTTCGAGGATATTGTTGAAGTTATCATCGAAGCTTTTATCGAATTCTTTAAGGTAAGTATCGTACACGTCTTTATTTGGAGCTAATGGAGCACCTAGATCGGGAAGGTAACCCATCATGGCAAAACGATTCCTCAGGTTACGATTACGGTCTCTGTTGATTCGGGATGCATTGAAAAGGGTTTCAAAATTTAACCATTTGAAAGGTCTTAGATTTAGGAAAAACCGGGCATTGTATTTATCGAATTTAGTGTCATCAGCCACTCCTGAAGTTTTTACATTTCCAAGAGAGAACTGGAAGGTTGCTCGAGGCTGTCCTCCGGCAATGTTTGCGTTAACACCATGGTTTAAGCCATTTTGATAATAACTATCTGACCAATTCGATGGACCATAATAATCATTGTTCAATGAATCACTGAGGTAAATGGGATAAACATCGTCGATATTGAATTTACCATTGGTGGTATAAAGGTCATAAAATTGTCTTCTGAAGGCATTTTCATAGGCACCGTTGATGGTTGTAACAGTTGGTTTTTGAGACATTCCAATGTAACTATTCACCGTAATCCTTTTATCACCATCGGTAGGAGCTTTTCTTGAGGTAATCTCAATTACACCATTCGAAGCAAGAGGCCCATAGGTGGCTAAAGTAGAAAGATCCTTCAGGACGCGTATGCTTTCTATATTGTCTATGTCAAAATTGGCCAGGAGATTATTTTCGGTACCGATCCTTTCGACATCATAGTTTTGGATATCAAAAGCAAAGGGGTGTTCACCGATTAACGGAACACCATCCAAAACCACTAATGGTTGGCTATTGTAAATATCCCTATTGCTGAGGATAGGTTTACTGATGCCGCGGACGAACATTTGGATATTTGTTCCCGGCTCACCATTGGATTCAGAAACATAGACTCCCGGCAATTCACCTTTAATATATTGCTGCAAGCTATTGGCAGTATTTAAAGAGGTGGTTTTGATGTTCCTTATGTTATTGAACTTTGGTAGGTCCAATTCATAGAGGGGTTTCATAGCTGGCAAGGTATCAATTGGCGGAATGGAGTCCGTTTCGGTCGTATCCTGCAATGATAGGTTGTTCAGCTCAATGTTATGTGAATGGGCGTGCCCCATTGACATAGACATTAAAATCATCAACGATTTAAACTTCCATATTACACTCATATGTATAGTGCGGTTTATAGGTTAGTAAATAGTATATACGTACTAGGTAGCGGTTAGCTCCAAAATATGTGCTAACGCATAATAAAATGTAAGATGTTCGGACGATTAACTCGCCGTAAAATGGGATCGCAATTTTTCTCTTTTCATAATTTGATTTAATTAGGTTTAATAAAATAAATAGTTAATCACAGACTTGGTAATGGTCTTTATGTCAGGTAATATTAATACCTGAGTGATTAACTAACCGGAAAATAAATTGCGTTTTTTAATAGATGTAAAAAGGTTCATTTAGTGATTGTTTAGTGAGTAATTTATAATGGTTAAGACTAATTTATAAATAAAAATCGTTTTAGCAAATTTTTTTTAAAAAAATAGAAATTCCTGTCCAAATCTGCTTTAACGTTAAAGTAGATTTAGATATTTGTAACATTTAAAAAGTTTTGGAATTTAGTTTAACCTTATTTATTCAACCGCCACGACAAAATCCTATTTATCTTATTTCCTTGGGTCATTTGAGTAACCTTAATATCCTCTATTTTGTGATATTCTAAAACGGCTTTTAATGGTTTTAAATTTTCTTTATCGGATACTAATACTGAACATAAACCTATTTGATTTCTCAATGCAATACTTTCATAAATCATGGAGGTTATGAATTTCTTTTCACCACCTGGATACCACAATTCATTGGACAAGCCTTGAAAATTTGTTCTGGTACTCTCTGTTTCCTGATGAAGCTTTTGGTTTTTCTTAATGATCGTTTGTCTATAATCTTCGCGTGATTTGAAGAAAGGAGGATTACAAAGTACAGCATCAAAGTATTCATTGGCTTGAATGATTCCTTGAAGAATATGCTCATTTTTCTCTTGGTGTCTTATCTGAATGCCATTTTTCAAATAAGGATTGTCATTCAAAATCTTTTTTGCATGTTGAAGGGAAGGAATATGGGTGTCTGTTGCCACAAAATTCCAATGATATTCTAAGAATCCCAGAATTGGATAGATTAAACTTGAACCCGTTCCAATATCCAGAACATTTATTTTTTTAGGATTTTTAGGGTGTATTAAATCTGCCAAATAATGGATATAATTTAATCTTCCGGGAATGGAGGGGCAAAGGCTACCTTCCAATAAGCTCCAGTTCTTAATTTTATATTCTGATTCGAGCAATGCCTTATTTAAAAGGAAAACTGATTCAGGATCTCTAAAATCCAGGGTCTGACGACCATCAGGGAGGATTTGGATATGTTTTTTTAGCTGATGAACATGTTTGATCAACTTTTTAAAGTCATATTCCTGATTGAACTTATTGCGCGGGTGTAGATTTTTTGAGTTTTTTTCCATTATTTTTACTGTACACAAAGATATCTATTAATAAGTAAAAATGATCGAATCCAATATATTATTGGTCATGATTCTATTCTTTTTCATGGCCATGCTTTTTGTCGTATCCCAAAGATTCAAGATTTCTTACCCTATCTTACTGGTAATCGGAGGATTAGCCATTTCTCTAATTCCGGGTTTACCGGAGTTTAGTATAAACCCAGATGTTGTGTTTTTGGTTTTTTTACCCCCATTATTATTTGAGGCGGCATGGTACACTTCATGGAATAGTTTTTGGAAAAACCGTCGATCTATTTTAACGATGGGATTTGGGTTAGTTTTCGTTACATCAATTGCTGTTGCCTATCTTTCCGTGCATCTAATACCGGGATTTACGCTTGCATTGGGATTTTTATTGGGAGGCATTATTTCACCACCTGATGCTGTCGCTGCCACCTCAGTATTAAAAGATGTGAGCTTACCCAAGCGAGGGATAACATTGTTGGAAGGTGAAAGTCTTGTCAACGATGCTGCATCATTAACCGTATTCAGAATGGCTTTGGCAGTGATTATGACGGGAACATTTACCATGCAAGAAGCCGTGGTGGGTTTCTTTACACTTGCAGTAATGGGAATATTTGTAGGATTGGTCATAGGCCATATTCTATATCTATTTTTGAAATACATAGCGAAGGCATCTAGCATTACCACACCAATTACTTTAATTGCTCCTTATATCATGTATATCGTTGCCGAACATTTTGAATGGTCCGGAGTATTAGCCGTCGTTTCTGGGGGATTATTTCTTTCCTTTCGGTCGAAAGATTATATGGATTATCATACCAGAATCCAAACCCGCGAAGTTTGGGAAACCATCGGGTTCTTATTGAATGGATTTGTTTTTATATTAATAGGTTTAGAACTGCCTATTATTATAGAAGGTATTGAGCAAGTATCGAAAAGTTGGGCCATTCAAATTGCATTGATTATCACCTTGGTCATCATTGTGATTCGAATAATTTTTATTTACATAGCCAGTTATGTTCCGCGATTATCATCACGTGTACGTAGAAAGGAGCCGAATCCGGGTTGGAAGATGCCCTTGATTTTAGGATGGGCAGGAATGAGAGGGGTTGTATCCCTTGCTTCTGCATTAGCTATTCCTATCTATCTAACAAATGGTCAACATTTCCCGCACCGAAATTTAATCCTGTTTATCACATTTGTTGTAATTCTCATAACGCTTGTTGTCCAAGGATTAAGTCTGCCCTGGTTGATCAAATTAGTTAATCTTGAAGGAAATTCCTCTGAGATTCCCGAAGAGGCACAGATTGAGGCAATTAGATACCGTTTAGTTAAGCAGGAAATGGAACTCTTAAAAACAAAATATCCGAAAGAGCTGGAAGAGAATAATACCGTAAAAGCTATTAATTTATCCTTAAAGCGGAGTTTAGAATCGACAGCAACAAACCTCAGCAGTGAGGCAAAGATAAAAATGGCGAATGAAAGAGGCCTTTATAAGAAGGTAATGCAGGATTTAATTGATGTCAGAAGAGAAATGATCTATACCATGCGTTCGGAAAAGGATTATGATGAATCTGTTTTAAGAGCATTAGAACATAATTTGGATTTGGAGGAATCAAGATTGAACCGTAAATAAGAAGGCAAAAAAAAAAGGATTAGAATTTTGTCAAGAGAAAATGGTATAAATTTCATTATGGAAATCATAGAGGTTAATCATCTAATTAGTATAAGATGATTCGTTATGAAAAGATTAGGAATTTATATTTTGATAGTGGTATGCATAATGGCGTGTCGAAAGGAGAAATCCGGAATAAGTATATCAGGTGAAGATTTTTTAAATCAAGTTTTTCCCACCTATTCTTTTCATGATGAAGGATCTTCGGAAATTGTTGATGCAGTAGTTGCATTCGATACAGCACGGTTTTTAGTCAATGATAGTATGGTAATGAAATTTATGGATCCAAATCTTAATAAACATTATTTTGGCTATATTGCTTATGACTCAGAAAATGGGCTTTTAGAGGAGAACCAGCAATATATTTTTGAGACAGCTTTAGAATATCTTTCGAATTCTAAAGCAGACTTGGATTATTATATGGTTCAAATTTTGGACAACCGTACACCTAAATATGATGGTAAGCTCAGAAAGGACTATAAAGAAATTGATTTTTTTAAAAAGCTAGATCACCATCCTATTTCCAACTATTATGCATTTGATAAGCCATTATTTACTTTAAATAAAAAGAAAGCGTTAATCCATTCCTATCATTCTTGTGGTTTAGGATGTGGGAGTGGTGTAATTTATTTTTTAGAGCTTAATAATGGAAAATGGATAGTCACTGGTTTGTTAGATTCTTACATATCCTAAAATATATATTTATTGGATTTTAACTGATAAGAACGAATGTAGTTGTTTTCAATTGAATAAATTTTTTATGGTTTCATATAACTCCAAAAAAACTTCATAATTTCCTTTCCCTTATTCAAATTGTATTCAATTTTTAAGCTTTCAGCGACTTTTATAGCCATTTGATCAAAAATCACCAACATTTTTCCACAGGCCTTCCAGTTTTCGGATAGATCACTTCCAGAAAATGTTTCTTCCAACTGATTCCACTCTTGTTCGCTTAGATATTTCTTAAATAGTCGCCCGTATTTATTTGTTGTTATATTCCAATGATGCTGACTTGCCACATACCATTCGATCATCGGAATAAAATATTCTACCCGAATGATTTTTTCAACCATAAACTTAAGGTAGAAGAGATCACCACGTGCTAAGCATTTTGGGATATATGTGACATCCCACCAAAAATTATCTACTATTTTATTGAACTCTTCGAAGGATGGTTTTTTTATGATGCTTACCTGATAAGTTGGGGGTTTTAAATTTGAGGTCAGATTGTCTTTGTCTGCTAGTATTTCATAACCAATATCCCAATCTTCAGGAAGAATAGGGGAATTTACTTCTGCAAGAAATTGTTCTATGGAATAAATTTTGAAATCCACTTTTACACCGTCCATATACTGGACCATTTTCATGGCGTGCTTCCCCTCGAATTCCTCAATTCCTTCTTCGTAATAATTCAGGATATCTCCGAATTGAAATAACCATTCTTTCGATTTGATATAATTTTCGGAATCTTCAAATACCAATTCGATATCCAGATCACTAAAATCATCAATGGGTGCCAATGGATTGACCAATGAACTTGTAATTAAAGCTGCCCTAATATCATTATTATCATTTATCCAATTTTTAATATGTTGTAATTTCAGGTTTCTATTTTCCATTTTACCTCCATTACTTTAAGATAACAAAAAAAATCCCAATGAAATTTCATTGGGATTTTTATATAATTACGTTTGTCCAACTTATTTGCTTTGATTTTCAATCCATTTGCGAGCATTCACGAAGGCTTCTAACCAAGGTGTAACTTCGTCTTTTCGCCCTTCAGGATAGTTTGCCCAGTTCCATTGGAAAATGGAGCGTTCAATATGTGGCATCGTAACCAAGTGACGTCCAGTTTTATCACTCATCATAGCCGTATTGAAATCAGATCCATTTGGATTATGCGGGTATTGGTCGTAAGCATATTTAGCTACGATATTGTACTGATCTTCTGAATTCGGAAGATTGAATTTTCCTTCACCATGGGAGATCCAAACACCTAGGGTTGATCCGGCTAAAGTTGATAACATGATTGAATTATTCTCTTGAACCTTAACTGATACGAAGTTTGATTCGTGTTTTTGAGAATTATTATGGAGCATTTTGCCATGAACTTCATGATCGGGATTTATCAGTTCCAATTCCATAAATAATTGGCATCCATTACAAATTCCTACGGATAAGGTGTCTGGGCGAGCAAAGAATTTTTCTAATGCAGATTTTGCTTTTTCATTATATAAAAAGGCCCCAGCCCAACCTTTAGCAGATCCCAATACATCTGAATTGGAGAATCCACCAACAGCACCGATAAATTGAATATCTTCTAGGGTTTCACGGCCAGAAATCAAGTCAGTCATATGTACATCTTTCACGTCAAATCCAGCCAAATACATAGCATTTGCCATTTCACGCTCGGAATTAGAACCTTTTTCTCTGATGATTGCAGCTTTTGGACGCTTTGTACCAGCGATGAAAGCAGGTTTTACCCCATCAAAGTGTGCCGGGAATTCAAAACGCAATGGTTGATTTTTATAGTTTTTATAACGCTCATCAGCAGTACCGTTTTTAGACTGTTTTTGGTCTAATAAATATGATGTCTTGAACCAAGTGTCTCTAGTCTCTTCAACATTAAAACTAAATGAATCCGTATTGTTCTTGATGTTTACAACAGTGCCAGAGGATGGCTTACCAATTTTAAATACTTCAACATTAGCATCAGTCAGTGCCTTTTCAAAGGCTTCATCATTTCTAGCTTGAAGGACTAAACCTATGTTTTCATTGAACAACACTTTAACCGTGTCTAATTCATTTAATGAAGATAAATCATATTCTGCAGCTAAATTTACATCAGCAAAGCATAATTCCAATAAGGTTGTAATCAGACCACCAGAGCCGATATCATGACCTGCAGCAATTTGATCCCTGTTAATTAAATCTTGAATGGCATTGAATGCTTTTTTAAAGTATTGAGCATCCTGAATAGTAGGGGCATCATTTCCTACTTTATTTAAAACCTGTGCGAAAGTGGAACCAGCAAGTTTAAAGCGATCCTGTGAAAGATTGATATAATAAATTGATCCGGCATCCTTTTTCAATACAGGTTCAACTACTTTTTTAATATCTGTACAGTTACCCCCTGCAGAAATAATGACCGTACCAGGAGCGATTACATTTTCTCCATTAGGATATTTTTGCTTCATGGATAATGAATCTTTACCGGTAGGGATATTGATGCCTAATTCGATTGCAAAATCAGAACATCCCTGAACTGCTTGATATAATCTAGCATCTTCACCTTCATTATTACATGCCCACATCCAGTTCGCTGAAAGTGATACCCCGGCAAGGCCGTTAATTATCGGAGCAAATACAATATTAGATAAAGCCTCTCCAATTGCATTTCTAGATCCTGCTACCGGATCAACTAGTGCAACCAATGGAGCATGACCTACAGATGTTGCAATACCTTCTTTGGATTTGTAATCCAAAGCCATTACTCCAACATTGTTCAATGGTAATTGTAATGGTCCTACGCATTGTTGCTTTGCAACACGACCACCAACACAACGGTCAACTTTGTTTGTTAACCAGTCTTTTGATGCCACAGCCTCTAATTGCAAGACTTGATTTAAATAGTTAGGTATGTCAGAAACAGAATAGGTAAGATCATCGTATTGACGATTGACCTTTTTATCATTCATAATGGTTTTAGGGGATGATCCGAAGAAATCCTCTAAAGCATAGTCCATTGGCTTTTCACCGGTGGATTTAGATTCGAATGTAAATCGATGATCAGAAGTAACATCACCAACTGTGTACATCGGTGAACGCTCGCGATCAGCAACAGTTTTTAATTTTTGAATATTTTCTTCAGAGATAACCAATCCCATACGTTCTTGCGATTCATTACCAATGATTTCCTTCGCAGAAAGGGTAGGGTCACCTACAGGTAACTTGTCTAGGTCGATTAAGCCGCCAGAATTTTCAACCAATTCTGAAAGACAGTTTAAATGGCCACCAGCACCATGGTCATGAATGGAAACAATTGGATTTTCATCACTCTCCACAAATGCACGAATTGCATTAGCTGCTCTTTTTTGCATCTCTGGATTAGAGCGCTGAATAGCATTGAGCTCAATACCTGAACCAAATGCTCCGGTATCAGCTGATGAAACAGCAGCACCACCCATACCAATGCGGTAATTCTCGCCGCCTAGGATAACTATTTTGTCTCCAGCTTCGGGTTCATGTTTTTTAGCCTGGCTTAATTTACCGTAGCCAATACCGCCCGCCTGCATAATTACTTTATCATATCCTAATTTGCGACCATTTTCTTCATGTTCAAAGGTAAGAACAGATCCAGTAATCAATGGCTGTCCGAATTTATTCCCGAAATCTGAAGCGCCATTAGACGCTTTAATTAGGATATCCATTGGAGTTTGGTATAACCATTTTCTTTCTTCCATGCCATTTTCCCATGGGCGATCATTTAATAGTCGCGAATAGGCAGTCATGTAAATTGCTGTTCCAGCTAAAGGAAGTGCACCTTGTCCTCCAGCAAGACGGTCACGGATTTCGCCACCAGAACCTGTAGCAGCACCAGAAAAAGGCTCAACAGTCGTTGGGAAATTATGTGTTTCAGCTTTTAAGGAAATAACAGAATCGAATTCTTTCTCTTCATAAAAGTCCGGTTTATCCGCAGTTTTTGGAGCAAACTGGGTTACCTTAGGACCTTTAATAAATGCGACGTTATCTTTATATGCTGAGACAATATCGTTTGGATTAGTTTCCGAAGTTTTCTTAATTAATTTAAATAGGGAAGTAGGTTGTTCTTCACCGTCGATAACGAAGGTTCCGTTAAATATTTTGTGACGACAGTGTTCAGAGTTCGCTTGAGAAAATGCAAATACTTCCGAATCCGTTAATTTACGTCCAATTTTTTCAGATAACTGATTCAGGTAATCCACTTCTTCAGGGCTCAATGCCAATCCTTCAGATTGGTTGTAAGCTTGGATATCATCAATTTCCAAAATAGGCTCAGGCGTAATGTTAATTGTAAACATATCCTGAGTCAATGCGCTGAATTTTTGCGAGATCATCGGGTCAAAATCCACGAATTCAGCATTAACTTTTTGGAACTCTTCGATTCGGATTATGCCGGTTATTCCCATGTTTTGGGTAATCTCCACTGCATTGGTACTCCAAGGAGTAACCATCGCCGCTCTTGGACCAACATAATAGTCGTTAAGCGTTTGATCGTCGATTTTTTTTGAGTTGCCGAAAAGCCAGTTTAGTTTGGAAATATCCTCGGTAGATAAATCATTTTGAGTTTGAACAGCATATACTGTGTTCAATGGGTTCACGAAGAAATGAATCATTATTAAAGTCAATTTGAACGTCCTTCAATTATTCTGCAAAGTTACGGAATATTTTAACAAAAAATTAGCTTCAACCTGCATCTTTTTGGCTGGAAAGAGCGTTTTGTCAGCCTATACTTCATCATATTGTCAAAATGTGAATTTTGCTTACAAAATATTACATTTGTAGAATGGCTTTAAGGCGGATTAACAAAGTTCAACGAAGAAAATTATCCATTTTCCTACGTTGTATTATCATTTCATTTTTAGCTTGGACCTTGTTTGCAATATCAAGTGACTATACTTTCACAAAAAAAGCAAGCATGAGCTACGTTAATTTGCCGGAGAATAAAGCCTTTCACCCATTACAGTCCGATACGGTATCAGTTAGGATTAGGATGTCAGGATGGAAGGTCTTTATGGAGCGATTGCATCCTGACACGGCGAAAATTCAAGTCGATCTTTCAGGATTAAAAACCAAGAATTTTATTGTTTTTGGGAACCAAATAGGTTTTATAAACCGACAGTTTCCTAGTGATAAACAAGTAGTTGCGGTATCACCTGATACCTTGTATTTTGATTTCTCAAAACAAACCCAACGAAAAGTTCCTGTAAAGGCCGTGGAAAGCCTAACATTTCAGCGTCAATATGCTGTGATCGGTGCCACAAGGACCAATCCAGAATATGTGACCATTACAGGTCCTTTGGAGGATGTCGCCAGTATAGAATACTTGGAGACGGACACCATTAAGGGAAAGGATGTAAATACGGATGTACGTACCGTGGCGTATTTAAATAAACAGCAAAGGACAAATATTACAATATATCCAACATTTGCTGAAGTCATTATTCCCGTAGGAGAGATAACGGAGAAAATCATAGAACTTCCAATAAAAGTTGAAAACAGTAAAGGCTATACCTCAGTTCGAGTACTTCCAAGTAAAGTGAAGGCTACAGTATTGCTAGCCGTCAAAGACTTTAACAAGTACACCTCTCGAGATTTCGAAGCAGTAGTTGATCTGGATGCATGGAAAGACCACCACGTATCAAGTCTTCCGGTCATTATTACAAAAATGCCTGATTATGTTAAGGTATTAAGTGTGGACCCTCAGAATGTGGATTTTTTCGTAAGACGTTAATTTTATGGGATTGAAAATTGGTATAACCGGGGGCATTGGTGTTGGTAAAAGTGTGGTGACTAAGATATTCAAGGTATTGGGTATTCCAACCTATGATGCCGATAAAGAGGCGAAAGATATCATGATAAAAAATGATGCGGTTCGCGACGCATTAATTTCCACCTTCGGTTCAGAAGTTTATTTTGAGGACGGATCCTTAAATCGGGAATGGCTAGGAAAACGGGTATTCAGCAATTCAGTAGAGTTGAAAAAATTAAATGCGATTGTACACCCTGCTGTTATTCAAGATGCCGACGATTGGGCAAATTCTCAAACTTCAACCTATAGTGTTAAAGAAGCCGCTCTTTTATTTGAAAGTGGATCCTATAAAAAATTGGATATAAATATACTGGTGGTTTCGCCATTAGAACTCCGTATTAAAAGAGTTATGGAAAGAGATCGGGTAGATAGAGAAGAGGTGTTGAGGAGAATTTCAAAACAGATGCCTGAGGAAGAGAAACAGAAACTGGCAGATTATCTCATTTATAATGATGATGAGCATAGTTTAATTGATCAAGTGATCGACTTGCATCAAAAATTTAATAGTGCTAAGAAATAGTGATGGAGATTATTGAGGATTTTTTAGTTAAAAGGGACAAAGGCTTCTATTGCTCTTACGGGGACTTTTACATAGACCCGCTATATCCAGTCAAACATGCCGTTGTTTCCCATGCACATGCTGATCATGCATCCCCTGGTCATAGAAATATTTATTGTACAAAAGGTACTGCTGCCATCATGCAATTCAGGTATGGAAAACAACCTATTGAAACCTTTCATGAAAAGGATTTTGTCGAATTTTTTCAAATAAATGGAGTAGAGATCTATTTTTATCCTGCTGGACATATTTTGGGAAGTGCTCAAATACTGATGGTCTACAAAGGGGTAAGGTATCTATATACTGGAGACTATAAGCTTCAGGCAGATAGAACCTGTGAGCCTTTGGAATTTGTTGAGGCAGATGTTTTAATAACCGAAACCACCTTTGCAAATCCAAACACAAAGCATCCAGATCCAATTTCTGAAATTATAAAATTGGATGTAAAAAGCAATATTTTATTGGGATGTTATGCATTAGGGAAGGCACAGAGGGTTACTGCATTATTGAATGATCATTTACCCCAAAAGGAAGTTCTCCTCCATCATCAAATTATGCCGATACATAAGATTTATGATCGGTATATTGACATTCCATTGAATTATAACTTATACAATCGGAAGTCCATGAAAGAGCCCGGTGAAAATAAGATTTATTTGGTTCCTCCATTAACTTTCAATAGCTATAGACGTGCAAAGAATGTTTTAAAAGCATTTGCTTCAGGATGGGAGCGACTTCAGGCACAGAATGATATAAGTTTGTATCTGTCAGACCATGTTGATTGGGAAGATATTCTCTATTTTATTGAAAGGGTGAAACCTAAAGCTATTTGGACCTTACATGGAGATGGAAGGGATTTGCATAAGCATTTTTCGGAAGAAATTTCAATTCGAGATATTTTCTCTCAAACTTTTACTCCAGATTATTGTTGATAGATTTGATAATCAAATTTAATAAAACATATGAACAAATTCTTTAGAGCATTAATTGCTGGATGGGGAGCAAAGAAAATGGGACTTGGCTGCTTTGGTACGATTGTAGTTTTTATTATCATTTACTACTTATTAGGATATTTGTAGGCCAAGTAAGATAAAAAATATGGCTAGATATTCAATATCTAGCCATTTCTTGTTTAACAATAGCCAGGACGGCTTTATGAAGAAATTGTGTAGGGAACACAGAATTTCCATGATGACAAAAAATTTGAAATACTTTTTTTCCGAAACGATTAATAATCAATGGTTCTTGAAAGTTTAAAACGAAATTCGGCTAGAAGAATTCCAAACTTTGAATTCCTAATATATTGGATAAAATTTAAATATTATATACCTAGCGTTTAGTATTTTTAATTTTTATTAGAAAATTCAATTAATGCGCTGATTATTAATTGCTTGTAAACTGTTTTTAGTGAAAAGGATTGTAGAAGAGTAGAAGAAATGTAACTTCAACAATATTTAAGGATTGGGATTGAATAAATGGAAATAAAAAAACCTCAACAATTGTGAGGTTTTTTTAAGTGGTGCCAGCTGGATTCGAACCAGCGACACAAGGATTTTCAGTCCTTTGCTC
>JBEBTR010000066.1:0-16466 GCA_040393725.1 Sphingobacterium endophyticum
ATTCTTCATTATCCAAGAAGTACACTTGCATTCTTGCCGCCGGCAAAGATGCTACCTTAATAATTAGCGGATTATCATTATTGTCCACCACAATGTTCATTCCCGACAACCTTATCACTTCATGAAGACGATTTCTGCGCTCATTAATATTACCAAAACGCGGCATCAGAATTCGGATTTCGAACCCTTTTTCTTGCATAGCATGTGGTAACTGGCGTGTTATTTCAGAAATTTTACTTAGTTCAAGGAAAGGCGACATTTCATGGGTTATAAACAAGATTTTCGTTTTTGCCATCTCCAACTGTTTTTTATATTATTGAATAGTAAAATCGGTCTACAAAGATACAATTAATTTATCAATTTTACAATTGATTAAAAATCATCATTTTATAATTTAAAGATTATTCCCCACTTTTGCACCTTATTTCTTAATTTTTGCCCGTGAAAATATTTCGCACAAAGGTGGAACTCCAACAAGAATTGAGTGGAATTCGCCAAGAAAATAAAGTCATTACCTTGGTTCCGACCATGGGTGCACTACATGAAGGACACCTGTCACTTATTAATTATGCCAAACCACTGACAGATGTAACAGTATGTAGCATATTCGTTAATCCAACACAGTTTAATGATCCTAAGGATCTTGAAAAATATCCTCGCCCTATTGAAAACGACATTGCCCTTCTGGAGTCTGTTAACTGTGATATTCTGTTTATGCCTTCTGTTGAAGAAATGTATCCTGAAAATGATCCTGAATGGCATATTGACTTAGGAGATTTAGATAAAATCTGGGAAGGTGAACACCGGCCAGGTCACTTCCAGGGTGTTACACAAATCGTTTACAAGCTGTTTAATTTAGTAAAACCAAATCAAGCATGCTTTGGACAGAAGGATTTCCAACAAGTCATGGTCATTCAACGAATGGTTGACATCAAAAAACTGGACATTAAACTTCTTATCTGTCCGATTATTAGGAGCGACAAAGGTTTGGCATTAAGTTCGAGAAACGCTAGGCTTTCAGCGGAAGGTAAAGAAAACGCACTGACGTTAATTAAGTCACTTACATATATAAAAGATAATTTTGGTAAAGTATCAATTCCAGAACTTTTGAATGGCGCGAAAGAAATTATTGTATCCAACCCAGCAGTAGAACTTGAGTACTTAAGCATCTGTGAAACAAAAACATTAGCTCCAGCAATGACTATTGATCCAACCAAAGATTATGTAGCATTAATTACAGCTTGGGTAGAAGGAGTACGTTTAATTGACAACATATTACTTTCTCATTAGAATAATATTTAAATCAAATTTTTTAAAAGACTAACTTTGCATTATGATGATAGAAGTAATGAAATCGAAAATTCATAGGGCCCGTGTTACGCAGGCTGAATTGAATTACGTGGGAAGCATCACCATTGACCAAGATTTAATGGATGCTGCAGACATAATTGCTAATGAAAAAGTACAAATTGTAAATAACAATAACGGGGCAAGATTAGAGACTTATGTTATTCCTGGCGAACGCGGGACCGGCACTATCTGTTTAAATGGAGCCGCTGCTCGCCTGGTACAGGTAGGTGATATCGTTATTATCATTTCATATGCTTTAATGGAACGCGAAGAAGCAAGAAACCATAAACCTTTATTGGTTTTTCCTGATGAGCATAATAAAATTGTTTAATTAGAAGAAACATTTTTTTGCTAATTTTAGCATACATTTGACTAGTGCATGCATAGACTAATCTCATATCGTCAAGTCGTTGCCAATTTCCTCCTTGTATGGATGATTGGCATTATTGTCAGTGGCGTAGTCTTCATGCACAAAGAGGTCACCTCAACCGGTGAAATCGTCACCCACATTCACCCTTACAACCTTGGTGAAAAAAAACATCACCAGCACCATTCCGATGCTGAAATCCGATATTTAGATATTGTTTACCAAGGGAGTTATCTCAATTGGTCATCCGTAGTCTTTGAAGCCCCAATTCTACCAGAATTCTCCATAATGGAGTTTGGCTTTAAATTTTATGAGCTTATTTTTCAAACTCATGAGATCCGTGCTGGGCGCGGTCCACCTTCCTATTTAGCATAACACATTCTTTATTAATTGACCTTATTGGCTTCAAAACTTGGACATATTCCTCGTATTAAGGCCAAATTGTCTACATTTTATGATGTATGTTGTAGCCTTTATCGATGAGCTACACATTGCTTGGTCATTCCACATAATGTGGTTTGGTTTCGCAATAATTTATCAGCTAAATAAAACATGAAATTATTTCTACTCAGGAATTTCCTGATCATTATATGCCTTGCAATAGGGAACCCAATTCTCTATGCTCAAATTTCCGGTCGTGTGATCAACGACAAACAAGAACCCATTGCCAATGCTACAGTACAATTAGAAGGGACGAAGATCGGGACATCAACGGATAGTCTGGGATTCTTTGAATTGGATCAACAAACGCATAAAAACACAATTCTTTCTATAAGGGCGGTTGGATATCAACATGCAAAAAAACAAATTCCATCAAACGCACTTTCAAATGTCAATATTGTCCTTCATGAAGATAATCTGAATTTAAATGAAGTTGTTGTAAGTGCTTCAAGGTATGGCATGGAAAGAAAAAAGGCGCCTGTTATTGTGAATGTATTGAGCCCAAAACTATTCACAGCTACACAATCAGTTGCCATGTCTGAAACATTGAATTATCAACCTGGAGTCAGGGTAGAGAACAATTGTCAAAACTGTGGATTTACTCAAGTTCGATTAAATGGTATGGAAGGAGCATATTCGCAAATATTAATTAATAGTCGATCGGTATTTTCTGCACTTAATAGCGTATATGGATTAGACCAAATTCCTACTTCAATGATCGACCGAATTGAAGTGGTTCGTTCAGGTGGATCGGCTCTATTTGGTGCCAACGCAATTGCTGGGACAATAAATATCATTACCAAAGATCCTGTTGAGAACGATTGGCAAATAAAATCTACGAACAGCATTATTAATGGCCAATCATGGGACAATACCATTGATTTTAACACCTCTTATGTAGACAATGACTTAAGAGCGGGAGCAACTTTTTATGGCATGCACCGGAATAGGCAGGCTTACGATGCAAATGGAGATGGTTTCTCGGAAATGACCAAATTAAAAAACATAACCTTTGGAACGAAAGCTTTCTATAAACCATCAGAGTTCAACAAATTAACGCTTGATCTGAGTGCCTTGAATGAATTTAGAAGAGGTGGTGACAATCTTGACAAGGCTCCTCACTTTACAGATGTTACTGAACAGCTTCGGACAAACACGTTTATCGGGGGATTAACTTTCGATCAATATTCAAAAGATTATAAACACAAAATTTCATTATATGGTTCTGGTCAACTCACAGATCGGGAAAGCTTTTATGGTGGATTAGGAGGAGGCAGAACTCAACAAGATAGTGTTCTTGCATCAAATGCATATGGGGATACAGATGATTTTGCCATGGTTGTTGGTGCTCAATATACTTATACGTTTGAAAGGGACGTTTTAACTGCTGGAGTAGAATATAATAACAACCGGACCAAAGATAAAATTCCAGGATATGACCGCTTGATTGACCAAAAGACACATGGTTTGGGTTCATATGCTCAATATGAATTGAACATTTTAGACAACTTTAAAACATTATTGGGTGCAAGATATGACTATACTTATGTTGATGGCAGTTATAAATTAGCCGGATACGACAGGAATTCATCACAAAATTTTGGAACATTCAGCCCTAGGCTGACGCTACTATATGACATTACGGATTATTTACAATTTCGAGGCGGGTATGCTCGAGGTTTTCGTGCTCCACAAGCATTTAATGAAGACATGCATGTCACATCAATAGGTGGACAACAAGTGTTTGTTCTAATAGGAGAAAATTTAAAAACCGAATATTCAAATGCCTATACTGGTTCATTAAACTTTACAAAAAATTTTGGCGCTGTTCAGACTAGCCTATTGGTTGAAGGTTTTTATACGGATCTTCAAAATCCTTTTACAAATATCATGACCTCCCAAGATGAGAATTTGATCATCCAAGAAATGAGAAATGGTACAGGAGCAAAGGTTTATGGTTCAAATATAGAGCTAAATGTAGCTCCTTCATCCAAATACACTTTTCAAATGGGAGGAACCATTCAACGGTCTCAATTTAATGACGAACAATTATTGTATGAAGGTTCTACGGCAGATAAGAATATAAGTAGCAAAAGTTTTGTGAGAACACCCAATACTTATGGTTATTTGAATGCAAATTGGAAACCTCTTGAACCCTTGAGCATTGATATCACGGGTGTCTATACTGGAAGCATGATAGTCCCACATGTATTGGAAGGCAAGGAAATGATATTAAAGAATTCTCCTGACTTCTTTGAAGCAAATTTCAGACTAGGATACACCTTTTCTTTAAAGAAAGAATTCAGCATGGAGATATTTGGAGGTATGCAAAATGTTTTCAATGCCTTTCAAAAAGATTTCGACCGCGGAGCTTTAAGAGACTCAAATTACATCTATGGACCTTCACGACCTAGGACCATTACTTTTGGGATTAAAATTGGTCATTTTCACTAATGCGCTTGTTACAAATCATAATAATTACTGTTCTGTTGACAACAGGTTTAGCTTACTCACAAGAGAAGGTTAAACCTAGCGTCAATTGGATCAGTTTTGAGCAGCTGGAAGATTCTTTACAAACCAATCCCAAACCCGTGCTCTTATTCTTTCATACGGATTGGTGTTCTTATTGCAAAAAGATGCTTAGAGAAACATTTACTGCCCCTGAAGTCATTGAGAAGCTTAATTCTCATTATTATGCTGTAGAGTTCGATGCAGAATCAATAGACAGTATCCAATTTGATGGTCAAATTTTCAAAAATGATTCTCCTATCAAAAGGACTGGCAAATACCATGAATTAGCAAAAATTTTAATGGGTTCTGAAAATAGGGCAATATTCCCTACGACTATGCTACTTAATGAAGATTTTTCAGTAAAAACGAAAAAAATTAATTATCTAAGTATTAAGCAAATATTAAATATTTTATAAATTTATGACCGCTACTGTAGCGAACATCATTTGACTATCGTTTTCAGGAGCATTAAATAAGATACTTAAACAAATATGAAAAACTTTAAATTACTCTTAGTTGCTTTTTTAGCTGTGATTACAGTATCCTCATGTATGAAAAATGAAGATAATAGTGGAATTGATTATGAAAAAGAACAACAAAGAATTGATTCTACCTTGAAAGCGCAGGCAGCTCCTTTAGCAGCATATGCTGCTGCTAATTTTGGCCCAACAGCAAAAAAAGACAGTGCAACTGGAATATGGTATGAAGTACTTCCATCTACAGTTGATAGTACTTTTGAATATGTTTCTTACGGAAACTCATGGGTTCCTGTTGTAGCTAATGTTAAATATAAAGGTCAATTAATGGACGGAAAAGTTTTTGATGAGAAAACTACAGCAACACAAATGGCAATTAATAATGTAATTCCAGCATGGTTGTATATATTTTATCCAAAAAACAGTACACCTAATAGTTTCTCAGGAATTTTACCAGATGGATTATTAAAAGGAAACAAAGTTAGATTTATCGCTCCATCACCTTATTGTTATGATAATAAATCTAATGAAACTATTCCAGCGAATTCTCCATTAGTATTTACAATTGAGGTTACTGATGTTAAAAATCAAAACTAGTCTCAAAACAATTAAAAATATCGAAAAAGGCAATCCTAGGATTGCCTTTTTTTGTAGGCAAAACCTAAGATAAGGATGATTGTTTCTATATTGAATTAGTTAAATAGAAAAATTTTATTGCTATTTTTACCATAAATGTCAAGCATATGAAGATAGCTTTATCACAGCTCAACTACCATATAGGGAATTTCGAACAGAACAATCAAAAAATTATTGATAGTATACAAAAAGCAAAAACAGCAGGTGCAGAATTAATTGTATTTGCTGAACTTGCTATAGGAGGCTACCCAGCAAAGGACTTACTGCGGAATGATGCTTTTTTAAAACATTGTTATAATAGCATTGAGGAAATAGCAAAGCACTGTACTGACATCTCATGCATTATTGGCGCTCCAATTCCAAATCAGGATGGTGAAGGAAAATCATTATACAATGCTGCGGTAATGATTGCAAATGGTGAGGTTACAAAAATTACAAAGAAAAGCCTACTGCCGGATTATGATGTTTTTGATGAGTATCGTTATTTTGAACCTAATTCCCATGTCACCTGTATTAATTTTAATAATAAGACTATTGCCTTAACGATATGCGAGGACCTCTGGGATGATGATGGACCTAATTCTTATGTTGGCGATATCATGCTGGAGTTGGCGAAAGAAAAGCCAGATCTAATTATTAACATCGCTGCTTCTCCATTTTCATATACACACTTCGAAAGCAGGAAAAACGTATTGAAGCGCAATGTCATTAAGGCGAATGCTCCATTGATTTATGTGAACCAAGTTGGAGCACAAACAGACATCATATTTGATGGTCGTTCTTTGGCTCTAAATAAAAAAGCTGAAGTGATCCTTGAATTAAAATCTTTTGAAGAGGATTTACAATTTGTGGAATTAAAAAACAATGACCTGCAGGCAGAATCTTTCTATACAGAGAAAAAAAATTCTGAAATTGCTTTGATACATGACGCATTGATTCTTGGTATGAAGGACTATTTCCATAAATCAGGATTTAAGACGGCAGTACTGGGTCTATCTGGAGGATTGGATTCAGCCTTGGTTGCTGCACTAGCTTGTGAAGCATTAGGCTCTGAGAATGTACTTTCCATATTAATGCCTTCTGTTTATTCATCAGACCATTCATTAAAGGATGCATTGGATTTGGTAGAAAACACGGGATGTCAGCATAAAATCATTCCTATCAAAGATATTGCATCTGCATTCGAAGGAACATTGGAAGAAACATTTTCAGGAAGGGAAAAAGACACTACAGAAGAGAATATCCAGGCAAGGACTAGAGGAACTCTATTGATGGCAATCTCAAATAAATTTGGAAATATCTTATTAAACACCTCAAATAAATCTGAAGCTGCAGTAGGCTACGGGACATTATATGGGGATATGGCAGGTTCCTTAAGTGTCATAGGAGATGTATATAAAACGCAAGCGTATGAACTCGCAAAATATATTAATAGGGATCGAGAAATTATTCCTATCAATACTATTGTGAAGCCCCCTTCTGCTGAATTAAGACCAGACCAAAAAGACTCTGATTCTTTACCAGACTATGAAATTTTGGATTCCGTTCTCTTCCAGCTGATTGAAATGGAAAAATCGAAAGATGATGTGATTCATTTAGGCTTTGATGAAGTACTGGTTAACAGGGTGTACAAACTACTTTGCAATGCGGAATTTAAGCGTTTCCAAGCCCCTCCTATTCTGCGTGTTAGCCCAAAAGCCTTTGGACCTGGCAGATCAATGCCTCTTGTTGCAAAATATTCATTTTAACATTAAACTTTTTGATGATATATACGTCTAATAAAATAAATTGAGATTTATGAAAAAGTTATGGTCGATTATGCTGTTGGGAGCTATCCTAGTTTTGGGTTCCTGCAGTTCCTATAAATATAACACTACCAGGGTCCAAACCCTTGATTTTTCGAAATATAAAACCTATGGTTGGTTACCACCTGTAGATTCTCTTTCTAAGAATTATTTTACAAATGATATTGCTAGAGAGAATATTCTTTCTTCAGCAAACCATCAATTGGAAGCACGTGGTTTAAGATATAGTAAAGAAAATCCAGATGTATTATTCCGTTATATTACTATTGTTAACAACAAAAGTAAAATGGTATATGGAAATACTGGCTGGGGATTTGGTGGCCCTTGGGGCTTCAGTCCTTGGTGGGGTTATGGTTGGGGTGGCAGGTCATACCCAATCGGAAAAGAAAAAGTGCGCTATTCTCATTTAATTATTGAAGCAGTAGACCGCAGCTCTAATTCAGTAGTTTGGCAAGCTAGAGGTTCTGGTGAAATCACCTCTCCTGAGAGAGCTATCAATAACCTTCCTAAGGTTGTGGAAGGTATTTTCAAAGAATATCCGGTTAAGTAGGGAAACAGATATTAAAAAAAAAAGCGAACATGATGTTCGCTTTTTTTATGCTATTTAATCATTGGGAGATATTTTTTCCAATTATCAGCAATAATCCCTACATCTATTAATCCTAAAACCAGAGCCATTGGCACTCCAGAAGGATCTAAAGTAGAATGGTGTAAAATAATACCTATTAAAATAGGTAATAGAATTATTGCTCCTAACGCTCTTGTCTTCGGGAATACGATCAGTAAACCTCCTATTATCTCCATACTGCCTACCAATGGAGTAATCCATTTTAATTTCATAAGCGCCTCGTTAATGGCCATTTGCGCATCAGTAAATTCTGGGACAGGAATAATATTGATGAATTTTGCAGTACCAAAGAAAATAAAAGCCAGACCAAAGAGGATAAAAATAATGTTCTTAATAATTTTCATTTTGCAATAATTAGGTTTATAAATTATTAATTATTTCAAACAGACTGCCTTTGATTTAAATAAAAAGGCACTTCGACATGATCTTTTGATTTATTTTTTATCAACTCAGCAGCCATTTTACCCATCATCTCAAAGTCTGTTGAAATTGTAGTAATGCCATTTAGGATAAATTTTTTTAATGGTGTTTCATTATAGGAGATTACCCCTACATCCTGACCAATTTTCAAGTTCTTTTTGATGATTTTATCTAAAAGCTTTACTAAATCATCTTCTGCAATATTTATATAGCAAGTACCCAATTCTATCTTTTCCTTTTCCAATTCGCTCACAAGGGAATGGTTAAATGCGAATTGCTGAGCGAATTTGTAAAACCCTTTAATAATTGCTTTAGGATAGTCACTATTATCTGGAAAAATAAGATTTAAAGTGTGGTATTTACTTAAAGAAGGTAAGGCTTCTTCTAAAGCTCCATAAATATCCTTTTCATAATTTTCATAAACTGCAGCAAAATCGCCTTGTATATCATCAATATATTTTCCTAGCAAGACTAATTTTTCTCTTGGGATAAGTTTATTGATAATTTCAGGAGCCTGATCTCTACCTTCTTTAAAATGTGGGAATAACACATAGTAATCATAGGTCTTTGTGAGACCTCCAAGTAGGGTTCTTAAATAAGTAATATCTGAATTATAAACAAAAAGGTCAAGTGCGGCGTCATCTTCTAGTTCACGAGCAAAAGAATCATATACGATTTTCTTATGTGCACTTAATTTATTGAGAAGCATTGCAATTTTTTGTCTTTGCTTAACATCAGTTGTTGCAATATAATATCCTTTACCAGGTATAGATGCAATTACTTCAGCATTCTTGAGAAATTTATAAGCCTTCTCAACAGTATCCCTCGAAATATCCACATATACGGAAAGCTCATTGATGGATGGTAACATATCATCTTTCTCCAATGTTCCATATTTGACAGCATCAATGATTGCACTGGCTAATTGTTTATACTTAGGAGTAGCAGAAAAGTCACTAATCTGAATAGTTTTCAAGAAATCAGTTACCTTGTTAGTCATAAATTAGTTAGAATTACAATATAGGTTTCTTTTGTATCTAACCTAAGGTAAGTAAAATACTTGTTTTAATGGAGAAGATTTTGGTGAATTATCAGTATTTGTCTCCATCAGATCTTTCATATAATCCCACCATTCTTTCATGATTGGATCCTGCTTCAATCTCTCCTCATTAAAATTCTCATCTAATTTTTGAACCGCGAACAGGTCTAATGAATCGGAATCCAAGAAAATAGCATAATCTGAAATTCCATTTTCTTTGAGCAGTTTAGATAATTTCGGCCAAATCTCTTGATGTCTGCGTAGGTATTCTTCCTCGTTTCCAGCAAGTAATTTCATTTTAAATGCAACCTGTTTCATTTGAAAAATGTCTAATAAGTTGTTTTGATGATATATTTTCCTGAACCTAATTCCAGCAACATATGTGACTCCAATCGCTTAGCTGATAAGACAAGATCATTTTTGTCAATTGGTTCTCCATTGATGCGGATTGAATCTAAGTGATCAGTTTTAATGTAACAAAAAGCTTTCACATTGACAGGAATCTCAATTTCTTGGGTAAGATCTTTTACCGATTTCACCCAAGAACTTTTAATAATCCCTGCCATAGAACGAAAAGATCCAGATACTTTGTTAATACCAAAATCACCTATTTCGGGTTTTATAAATACTTGTTGATAACCATTTTCTTTGACTTTGATTCCCAGCATATTTTCAAAAATCCATTCATTCACTGAACCGAAGGCATAATGGGAGAAAGAATTCATCGCAGCATTATGTACAAATCCTTTGTCTTTGGTAAAACTATCCCAACGTTCCCAAATCGAAGTTGCCCCATTTACTACCTCATATCCCAATGAAGGATATTCAGTACTCTGCAATAATTGATAAGCTTTATCTGACGAGCCTGTTGAGGTTAATGCGGGTAACAATGGTTTAAACCCTAGAAAACCAGTGGATAATTTATTTCCATTATCTTCCAATAATTTTCTCAAAAATTCTCCTGCAAGTTTCTCATCGGCCTGGTCCAATATACCGGAATAGATTGCATTGGCATAGGCTGTTTGGGTATGGCCAGAAAATCCATTTTTCCCTTCAACATAACCAGCACCATCTCCATAAAAGGCCGCATTAGTTTTCAACTTACCATTAAAATCCATATAATGCATTTTAAAGCCTTTTTTTACAGCAAACAATTCCTTTTCATAATCATTGGCTAATTGCAAATCACCAATTGCTCTACACATTTCCGCCATGAGCTTATTACAATAGAAATAATAGGTCGTTGCCAATAAATCCGGGCTCGTTTTTTCACCAACTGACAACCAATCACCAAATCCTCCTTTTGGATTTACATCTTCAAATGAACCCTCCTGCAGCACATTACCCTTTGTTCTAGATTTCAGGAAGGCCATGAACTTATTCATGAAAGGCAATGATTCCTTAACAATTTTGTGGTCATTATAAGCTTTAAAGATTTCATAGGTACAAATGATGCCCGCTTCAGACCAACCAGGAGAAAATGAATCAGAAGCTCGAATAGCTGCAATTCCATCTTGGTTGACAGGCATTGGTGAGTAAATCGGATAGGCTCCATTTGGCCATTGAGAATCATTCAGATCCTTTATCCATTTCTTGTGAAATGGCGCAACATCTGCATTAAAGATCGCAGAGCGCATATATACTTGAGCATCACCTGTCCATCCAAGCCTTTCATCTCGTTGAGGACAATCTGTCGGAATATCTAAGTAATTTGCCCTTTGAGTCCAAATAATATTGCTGTAAAGTTGATTCACCATACTGTTGTCGGACTCAAAATGTCCTACAGGATTTAAATCAGAACTCAATACCAGTCCAGTTAGAAAATCAAGTTTAGGCTCTTCTTTCAAGCCTGAAATTTCAACAAATTGAAACCCATGAAAAGTAAAGCTCGGGCTCCAGTTTATAGTTCCGCTTTCTCCAAATATATACGTATCGGTTGCCCTTGCTTTCCTTAAATTATCAGTCATTAATGTTCCATCTGGGAAAAGCATTTCTCCGTAACGAAAAACCAATGAATCACCAGTTTTACCATGATGTTTCAAACGAATATTTCCAGCAAAGTTCTGCCCGAAATCAACTATATACTTTCCTGCAGCAATTTTCTTAACTGATTTAGCTGAAATTTCTTGTACAATTCGAACGGGATTCCCAGGATAGAGTTCCAAAGATTGACCTTCATTATTCGTGTATTCTTTTATGTTTCCCCAGGATGAATCATTGAATCCCACCTTATTCCAATCCTTGGGTTCTTTTCTAGCATCATATTTCTCACCTTGAAGAAAGTCAGATTCTACAACGGCTCCTGTACTTGTTTTCCATGAGGAATCCGTATTGATAATATCGGTTGTTCCATCTGCAAATTCAACATCTACTTGTGCCTTAAGCATTGGAAACTTACCGTAGAACTGGTTTACTTGAGGTGAACCAACCAAAAGCGCATACCCTAAATACCCCGAATACCAACCACTTGATAAAATTGCGCCAAATACATTCCCCCCTGATTTTAATTTATCTGTAACATCATAAACATTATAATATACGCGCTTATTGTAATCTGTCCAACCTGAAGCGAAATAATCAGCCCCTATTTTCTCGCCATTTATATAAAAATTATGAAGGCCTAACGAACTTATGTACAATCTCGCTCTTTTTATTTTTTTGTTGATTGTAGTCACTTTCCTTATATAGGGTGAAGGTGGCAAATGATACTCCCCACTTTTAGCTAAATTGTTTAGGTCTATACCTATCCATTTTGCCAACCAATCCTTTTGATTAGGTTTTGCCAGTTCCCAATATTGAATTTCCGACCATTTACCAAGATTATCATGTTCGTCCCAAGCTCTGACTTTCCAGAAAACCCTTTGTCCAGATAAAAGTAATTTACCAGAATATTCAATTTGATTAGTCTGATTTCCGGAAACCTTTTTACTATCCCAAAGATCGCCATGATCCTTATTTAATAATTCTTTTGAAGAGGCAACCAAAATTTGGTAGGCAGATTGGAATTTATTAAATCCTTTCCCATCCAATTCCCAACTTAATCTAGGTTTGCTCTCTTCTACAAAGGGATTGACTTTATATTCGGTTCTTAAATATTTCGGGTAGATATTTGCGTGTAAAGAACTAACCGAAATTATAAAAACAACACTTAAGAATAATCGTCCTATTAATAATCTGCTTCCCATCCTTTTATCTGATAATCTTTATTTCCCGGGGTGCTTCAATTTCAGAAATCACTTTTCCAGAATCATCTTTTGTATGCTTAACTCTTATTACTCCATATTTCGTTGGGAAAGTACCTTCAGCAAATGAGAGGTCTCCAAGATTAGGCTTTACGGTATATGCTTTCCCTCCTGGTTCAGTTACTTTAATTCCCAAAACATGCTCTGATAACCATGATGTTGGACCTGATGCCCATCCGTGTGCAAAACTATGTCGATGGCCAACATAGCAGTAGGCTCCAAAATCTCCATGAATATCAACTTTTCCTGCAGGAACCAATTCATCGATGCGGCTAGCGTTTGGCAGCCATTCTATATTGAAATCTTCCCAAAATGTGGTTGCTCCTAAATCTATCATAGCACCCCAATATTCAGAGATGATCTGCATGGCCTCCTTATATTTTCCAGCTTTGGCCATTGCTTCAAGCATATAATATCCATAAAAGGTAGAAAATTTCTTTGCTCCCCCTACTTTTAATACATCATTATATGCTTTTTGTTTATCCATTAATCCCACTAATGACATCAGTGCAGCTGCCTGTTTTGAATGATTGTGATTTGGTTTTACTTTTCTCATTTTCACCAGTTCATCTTCACAAAGTTTTTTCGTTTCCAAATCATTTAAAAATGTCGAAATTTGGGCAGCTTTCTCCAGACCTAATATCGTCATGGCCTGTAATCCGGCATGGACCGCAATGCTATCTTCGCTAGATGGCCAGTCTAAGAATCGTGTGCCATCCATATTTTCCTTTCCATTTTTGACCTTGCTGATAATCTGTTTCACCAAACCTTGAAAGTAAGGTTGTTGCTCCTTTAAATAATTCAAATCTCCATGAGCCATATACCAATCGTAATGTAGAACAATCCACCACATGGAATAAGTACTAATACCACACATCCATCCCGGCAAAGGCGTTGATTCACGAGCCAAGTCTAAGCTTTTGGGAACAACATCATTATATCCAAACACCGTATTCACCGTTGCAACTTCTGGATGTAAATCACCAACCCAAACTAAACGGTCTCTCTTGATGGCATCCCATAGAAAATCTTGCATATTTAAATGAACAGTGTATGCACCAACCTCCCAGATTTTGTTCAGTCGTTCATCACTACTTTTAAAAGAGCCCAAATATGGAATATCTCGATAAGTTGCTATTGCTCTTACTTCTCTTAAATGTAATTCAGCATCAGGATCTAAAAAATCTATTCTTGCAAACCTAAATCCGGATTCCCCGGTTTGATTTTTACCCAACCAAGGGAGTTGCAGATTCATATCCCGCATGGCATGATCATTTGTTGCCCCTTTTGCACCAATCTCAGACATGGCCTCCGAAACAGATTCGCCTAGCCTTATTCTAACATTCCTAGGAATATTTCCTCCCGACCACATTCCTGTTACGATTTCCAAAGCACCATTTAACTCCTTGCCAAAGTCCAATAGAATCGAGCTGGTCTTATTTCCGCTATTTTTTAGAATACTTATGTTTTCATTGGTCAGATTTGCCTGACCATTCCCTTCAACTTTTAAGTTTTCAACAGCTTTTATATCACCTTCTTGCCAAATGACCCGAGTTGGATAAATATATTCACGTGTTAGAGGACTTATGTGTTTGGATCCATCGCTCAATTTACGTTGAGCATATAAAGTCATACTGGATAATAAAATACTGAAAAGTATAAGAAGAAAGCCGCGAGTCATGATCGGTTAGGTTATAATTTGAAAATATTTTTAAATATAAAAAAGCGTTTCGAAACCACTATCCTGTTCTTTCAGGTTGGCAAAAATTTGCAGAGAATATGGCTTAAATTATGACCAAACCATTTCAATTGTTTTCACATAAAACTAAGTTCTTCACTATTTACAGGACGGTGCAGGATGCTCAACCTAAAGTCGATAGCTATATTTGATTCATAGCCTTTTTGAAAGGCAACCTAATTAATAAACTATAACCGGTAACTTACTTCAACCTATGTTACCTATAAACCAAAAGAAAAAGAAAGACATGTATTATTTAGAAGAGGGCTGATTTGTTATTGAGAAATAACTATGAAAAACACCAATAAAAAACCGACAGTGTTCCCGCACCATCGGTAGATTATTAATGGTCTTTTAAACTAACCAAGAGGGTCGAAACTCTTTATTGTTTAACCAATTAATTATGCAAAGGTATGCAATATGACCAACTAAACAAAACCAACAACAGACGATTAATTGCACCTACAACAACATTTAGAAAGGTTTTAGGGTTCACATTCGGAACAGAACCCAAGAAAAGATTTCTGCAATTTTCGTTGATTTTCCCTGCGTTGATATTATCGCAGGCAGGCTTTTCCGAGGCCAAAATTTATTCAGATATGAATAGAGAAGAGCTCAACATTTCCTTGGTCACTACCTTTGAGAATTCGCTTAAACCAACTCTGAACCAAGAAAAAATCAAGGTTACAGGTACAGTAAGCAATTCCGAAGGATCCCCTATTGCCGGTGTTTCGGTCCGAGTTAAAGGAACGAACATAGCATCCGTCACTGATGCCTCAGGAAATTATGAGATTGAGCTTAACAAAGGACAAACATTGACCTTTGACAACCTAGGTTATGCTTCTCAAGAAGTGGTAGTGAATGCCTCAGGTACTCAAAATGTTACATTATCTACCAGCTCTGAAGACATTTCCGAAGTAGTGGTTGTAGGTTATGGTAGTCAGCAGAAAAGAGATGTGACTGGATCGGTTGCAGCAGTATCCATGAAAAATGTAAGAGGACAAGCTATAGCGAGTCCAGACCAGGCGCTATCCGGTCAGATTGCTGGGGTTCAAGTAAGTACATCCAATGGTACTCCAGGTGGAGGTCCAAAAATCCAAATTAGAGGTATGAGTGCTATTGGTGCTGGAAGTCAACCTCTTTATGTAATTGACGGATTTCCGGTTCCAACCTCATCAAGTGAAAGAGGAAATCCCTTAGCAACACTAAATCCGAATGACATTGAGTCAATGACGGTTTTAAAAGATGCTTCTGCAACAGCTATTTATGGTTCTCGTGGATCAAATGGTGTTATCCTAATTAATACTAAAAGAGGTTCGGATGGCAAAATGAAAATCGATGTTGCTGTTAGCTCCGGTTTACAACAAGTCCCACAAAAAGGCAGACCTAACTTAATGAATGCCGCTGAATTTGCTCAGTTCCGTAAGGAAGCAATTGAGGATAAAATTCGATATGAGGAAAATAGAGAACCTACAATTAACGATATTCCAGAAGAATATAGAAATCCTGCAGCCTTGGGTGAAGGTGTGGATTGGTATGATGCAGTATTGCAGGTAGCCCCTTTAACCGATGTCAACGTAAGCTTTAGCGGAGGTAACGAAAATGTAAGATCATTTGTTTCTGCAGGTTACTTGAATCAGGAAGGTGTGATGTTGAATTCAGGCTTTGATCGTTTTTCTATCCGTGCTAATGTAGAGGGTAATTTGGCAAATAAGTTAAAGCTGGGAATGAACATCAACCCTACCCTTTCTTATTTAGAAGGAGGAATTAACGGTCAAGGACGTGATGAATTTTTTGAAATCACAACGCCAGT
>JBEBTR010000067.1:0-16456 GCA_040393725.1 Sphingobacterium endophyticum
ACAATAAATGGACTATTGCTTTAATTAATAATACTTTGTATCTTTGCGTCCCCTCCTGCATGTAGCACGGGGGATATGTTGAATACATAAAATAAAATAAAACATGGCAACTAAAATCAGATTGCAGAGACATGGTAAAAAAGGAAAACCTTTTTACCACGTAGTAGTAGCAGATGCACGTGCTCCACGTGATGGTAAGTTCATTGAGCGTTTAGGTTCATACAACCCAAACACTAACCCAGCAACTATCGTTTTGGATTTCGAAAAATCTTTAGACTGGGTGAACAAAGGTGCACAACCTACTGACACTGTTCGCGCTATCCTTTCTTACAAAGGTGTTTTATACAAAAAACACTTACAAGGTGGTGTGAAAAAAGGTGCTTTCGATGAGGCTAAAGCTGAAGAACTATTCACAAAATGGAACGAAGGTAAAGATGCTCAAATCGAAGGTAAAAAATCAGGCTTAGCAAAATCTAAAGAAGAAACTAAGAAAGCTGCTTTAGCTGCTGAAGCTAAGAAAAAAGAAGACAGAGCTGCTGCTATCGCTGCTAAAAACGCTCCTGTTGCTGAAGAAACAGCTACAGAAGAGGCAGAAGAAGCTGCTGACGCTGCAGAAAACACTGAAGAAACTGAAGGTTAATCTTCATAAAGTATTCAAAATAGCCGGTTCAAAATATTGGACCGGCTTTTTTTCTGCTTAAAAGGCTATAATAAATGCTTTGAATAGGCAGAAGGAAAAGAATTCCGTATTTTTGGCAACCAACGAATAAGTATGACAAAGGAACAATGTTTTTATATTGGATATATTAGTAAAACCCGTGGATTGAAGGGTGAGGTCCAAATGTTTTTTGAGTTTGAGGATTATATGGATTTAGAATTCGATGTTGTATTCCTTGAAATAGACAAGAAATTGGTTCCTTTTTTTGTTGATACTATTAAATTGCAGAACAATAGTACTGCATATGTGAATTTTGAAGATGTCGATCACATTGACAAGGCACAACCGCTTTTAAGGAAGCAAGTGTATTTGCCGAATGATAAAATGCCGGAGCGAGATCCTGAAGATTTTACATATAAAGATTTGGTGGGTTATATTGCAATTGAAGAATCGGAAGGAGAGTTAGGCGAAATAAAAGAAGTGCAAGAAATGCCTCAGCAATTTATTGCCACAGTTGATATTGATGGTCGAGATGCAATGTTCCCATTAAATGAAGATTTTATCGTAGGAATTGACCCTGAAGAAAAAATAATCGTATTAAAACTTCCTGAGGGATTGATTGATATGTATTTAGAATAAAAAAGAAAGGAAATCACATGATTTCCTTTCTTTTTTTACTTAAGATTTTGAGATTAGGTTGCGATTAACGATATTAGCCCTCGCTTATAGAGAAAGGCAGAGGGACTAGACCCGCTGAAGCCTTAGCAACCTGACACCAGTCAAGGTGCTACATTCTACCCCGATTTGGGAAAGATAAGCTAAGAATCCAGGATCCACTGTGTTCTCTCTAAGCCTTAATATTTTTTTATGAAAATCGTAGACCACATCAAGAACGCTAAGGGCAAGACCTTATATTCATTTGAGTTATTACCTCCTGCAAAAGGTCAGGGAATTCAAAGTATTTTCCAAACCATGGACGAATTGATGGAATTCAAACCTCCGTTTATTGATGTGACCTATCACCGTGAAGATTATTTATATAAGCAGCATGCTAATGGATTGCTGGAACGGGTAGCCTACAGAAAAAGGCCAGGAACTGTTGCTATCTGTGCTGCAATCATGAGTAAATATAAGGTTGATGCTGTTCCACATTTAATTTGTGGAGGTTTCACCAAAGAAGAAACCGAAAATGCATTAATAGACCTTAACTTTTTAGGGATTGATAACGTATTGGTTCTAAGAGGGGATGCGAGAAAAGGAGATGCCGATTTTATTCCAACGCCTGAAGGACACGCTTATGCAACCGATCTTTTAAAACAGGTTGTGGATATGAACCAAGGTTCATATTTGCATGAGGATATTGGAACTTCGGAAAAGACTAATTTCTGTATTGGTGTTGCAGGCTATCCTGAAAAGCATTTTGAATCTCCAAATTTTAATACCGACTTCAAATGGTTGAAAAAGAAAGTAGAAATGGGTGCGGAATTTATTGTAACCCAAATGTTTTTTAATGTAGAAAAATATAAGGAGTTCGTGAATAAATGCAGAGAAAACGATATCAACGTTCCTATTATTCCGGGATTGAAACCATTGACGACTAAGAAGCAATTGATTACACTGCCAAGAATATTTCACTTGGATATTCCCGAGGATTTAAGCGATGCGGTTGAAGCTTGTAAGACTAATGCTGATGTTAGACAAGTAGGTGAAGAATGGCTGGTTCAACAATGTAAAGAATTGATCGAATTTGGAGCTCCAGTCCTGCATTTTTACACCATGAGTAACCCAGGGCCTACCAAGAAAATCGTAGAAAAATTAGTTTAAAAGCAACATGTTTATCAAGTAATAAGAGCAAAGGGCGAATGTTAATCATTCGCCCTTTTTTATGCTGTTAAATTATGTTAATCAGCAGTCTTGAATCTAATACTTTCTTAAATTTATTACTATAAACTAACCACAATCATGAATTATAACAAAATTAACAATCTCTTGGGTTGGCTTTGCGGACTCATTGCTTTTATAGTCTATGTTTCCACAGCTGAAAGGTCATTGAGTTGGTGGGATACCGGTGAATTCATTGCCGCATCAAAGAATTTAGAAATTGTCCATCAACCCGGAGCACCTTTATTTTTGATGCTACAGAATGTGTTTTCAAACTTAGCCTTGGGAAACCCTGAAAAGATTGCTTTTTGGATGAATATTGGATCTTCATTTTGCTCTGCTCTAACCATTGTTTTCCTTTTTTGGACTATTACCGCATTGGCTAAAAAGCTGATCAATAATGATGGGATCCTTTCAAAGATGAAATGCATTCAAATTTTTGCAGCGGGAATGGTTGGCGCTTTAGCATATAGTTTCTCGGATTCTTTCTGGTACTCTGCTGTTGAATCTGAAGTATATGCAATGTCCTCACTTTGTACAGCTATTGTATTTTGGCTTGCATTGAAATGGGAAAGAAGGGCAGACGAACCGGATTCATATAAATGGCTATTGTTGATTGCTTATGTTATGGGGCTTTCCATTGGTGTACATTTATTGAATCTCTTAACGATCCCGGCATTGGCCTTATTGGTTTATTTCAAAAAATCCAAGCAAATCACTTGGAAAGGTGTCGCTAAATCTTTTGGTCTTGGAATTCTTATACTCGCATTTATCTTATGGGGAGTAATTCAGTATTCAGTTCGGATAGCTGCAAACTTTGACTTATTCTTCGTCAATTCTTTAGATCTGCCTTTTGGATCAGGAATCACTTTTTTTATTATTCTCTTAGTGTCAGGAGCCATTTATGGAATTTACTATTCTATTAAGAAGAATAAACCCATACTGAATTTGTTAATTCTTGGTACTTGTTTCGTCGTTTTTGGATTTACATCCTTTAGCATGGTCGTTATCAGAGCTCAAACTAATATAGCCTTGAATAATAATGATCCAGATAATGCCTATTCATTCTTAGGTTATCTGAGTCGCGAACAATATCAGTCAGAACCTTTATTTAAAGGGCCTACTTTTAATTCAAATATCACCGGATTAATTGACGGGAAAACTTACCGAAAAGATGATAAGAATTATGCCTCAGTTGATTATGTAAAAGGTTATGAATATGATAAGGAAGTTTTGTTTCCAAGATTATATAGCACTAAACATAGTGCTTTTTATAAGCAATATTTGAATCTAGCTGATGGGGAGGATCCTTCATTTATAGATAATATTAAATTCTTTTTCAATTACCAGATTGGGCATATGTATTCTAGATATTTCATGTGGAATTTTGTAGGCCGTCAAAACGATCAACATAGTCAAGGCGAAGTAACAGCTGGAAATTGGCTTTCAGGAATTAATTTTCTCGATGAAATACGTTTGCCAGGAATAAGTTCTATTTCAGCTAACATGAAGAACGACCCAAGTCGAAATACTTATTTTTTCCTACCGCTTTTGTTAGGTATTGCTGGTTTATTATGGCAAATGAAAAAGAGTAAAAGAGATACGGCTATCGTCGGATTATTATTTTTCTTTACTGGATTAGCGATAGTACTCTATCTGAACCAGACACCAATGCAACCTCGCGAAAGGGACTATTCCTATGCTGGCTCATTTTATATATTCGCCATTTGGATTGGTTTAGGAGTTCTTGGCATAATTGATTTTATCCAACGGAAAAGTAAAGTTTCCGTGAAAGTAATAACCTATTCGTCTGTTGCTTTCTGTATGGTTGCTGGACCGATATTGATGTTGAAAGAAAATTGGGATGACCATGACCGTTCTGAAAGACAAATGACCCGCGAAGTAGCTTTGAACACCTTGAATTCCTGTGAACCCAATGCCATTTTGTTTACTTATGCTGACAATGATACTTTCCCACTATGGTATTTGCAGGAGGCTGAAGGTATTAGAACGGATGTTCGTGTATTGAATTATGGTTATTTGCAATCTGATTGGTATGTTAAGCTTGCAATGGAAGATGTAAATAAATCCAAAGCGTTACCAATAGGTTTTAGTTTTGACAAAGTTAAAAAAGGGATAAGAGACGGTATACAGGTTGTGGATTTGGGTATTGAGGGTTATTCAGATATCGATAAATTATTGGAAGTTATGCTGTCTGATAACAATAAAGATAAGTTGGAAACCAATTCCGGTGAATTCGTCAATATAATGCCAAATAATAAATTGCAACTGAAGATAGATAAGAATGTCGCTTTAAAGAATGCAAATCTACCCCAAGAATGGCAGGGATTTGTTCCCGAATATATGCAATGGGAATTGAAGGACAATTTTGTTTCAAGAGCAGATTTAAGTATCATGTCGATTTTAGTTAATAACAATTGGGAGCGTCCAATTTATTTTACATCCCTAAGTTCATCAATGACTTCAATGGGATTGGATAAATACCTTTCATCAGAAGGATTAGTTCACAAGTTAGTACCTGTAGATATCGGTCAGCCTTCTGAAAGATCTAGCTTAGTAAATGTCGATAAGCTTTATGATAATGCTGTTAACAAATTTGAATGGTCGAGCATCAATAAGTTGAATTATTTTGATGTGGACTCCAATCAATATTATGAGAATTGGGTATATCCGAATGTCTATGCTGATGGAATGCAAACCCTATTAAAGCTAGGGAATATGGATAAGGCGAGACAGTTGGCTTTAAAAGCCTATGAATTCCAACCTAAGGTTTCAAAGAGTATGCAGCTGTCTTATTCGAATGTTGTTCTTTTAGACACCTTAGTTAAGGTAAAAGAAACTGATAAAGCGAAAATGCTGGCAAAAAAAGAATTGCGTTCGATTGAGGAAAATCTAAACTATCAAGTGGCGATCACGAAGAAGGCCAGTCGGGGGTATGATTTAATGTCTATCCGATTAGGTTTGGCAGCTATAGAAGATTATTTACCTATACTGAAAGAACTTGGAGATGAAAATCTCATTGCATTGGCAAACGACATGGATAAGAAATATAAAGCAGTGTGGCTTTAGTAATAATCAAAAAAAGGAGGCAAGCGCCTCCTTTTTTGTTTTATCCCTTCTTGGCTTCTTTAGCCCAAGAATCTTTTAAAGTAACAGTCCTATTGAACACTAGTTTATCCGCGGAAGTATTTTTATTATCTAAATTAAAATACCCTAGGCGAATAAATTGATATCCTTTTCCTATTTCAGCATTTGCCAAGTCAGGTTCTACAAAGGCTTTATCTATAATCTGTAAACTATTTGGGTTGATTGACGATTTAAAATCTTCAGCAGCAGCTGGGTTTTCATCCTGAAATAGCCTATCATATAAACGTACTTCAACCTCTTTAGCATGAGGAACAGATACCCAATGAATTGTTCCTTTTACTTTCATTCCAGACGTATCTTCGCCGGATTTAGAATTAGGAACATAATCACAGTAAACTTCAGTTACATTTCCATTCTCATCTTTCTTAAAGTCAGTACATGTTACGATATAGCCATGTTTCAAACGAACTGAAAGCCCTGGTCCTAAACGGAAGAATTTCTTTGGTGCATCTTCCATGAAGTCGTCACGCTCAATCCATAATTCCTTGGAAAATGGAATAACTCGACTTCCTTCTCCTCCTTCAACTTCGGGATTATTCTCTCCAATTAATTCTTCAACTTTACCATCTGGATAATTGTTGATTATTAATTTGATTGGATCCAAAACTGCCATTCTGCGCCATGCAGTCTTGTTTAAGTCTTCACGAATACAGAATTCCAACAAACTAACATCAATCATGTTTTCACGTTTTTGGATTCCTATTCGTTCACAAAAATTCCGGATACTTTCTGGAGTATAACCACGTCTTCGAAGTCCAGATATAGTAGGCATTCTCGGGTCGTCCCAACTTTCAACAAACTTTTCATTAACTAATTGAAGTAATTTACGTTTGCTCATTACCGTATAGGTAAGGTTTAATCGAGCGAATTCATATTGTTTTGATGGAAAGATCTCCAATCTTTCAATTAACCAGTCGTATAAGGGTCTGTGAGGAATAAACTCCAATGTACAAACCGAATGTGTGATTTTTTCAATTGAGTCCGATTGACCATGTGCAAAATCGTACATTGGATAAATACACCATTTATCTCCCGTACGGTGGTGATGCGCATGCTTAATACGGTAAAGAATTGGATCGCGCATATGCATATTTGGACTTGCTAAGTCTATCTTAGCGCGCAATACTTTCTCGCCATCTTTATATTTACCATCGCGCATTTCTTCGAATAACCTTAAGTTCTCTTCGATTGATCGACTACGAAATACTGTCGGTACTCCTGGAACCGTAGGTGTTCCTTTAGAAGAAGCGATCTCCTCCGCAGTACTGTCATCAACATATGCTAGGTCATTTTTGATTAAATCAACAGCAAATTGGTATAAAGTATCAAAATAATCCGAAGTGTATAATTCTTCTGCCCATTGGAATCCTAACCATTGAATATCTTTCTTAATGCTTTCTACGTATTCAACATCCTCAGTTACTGGGTTGGTGTCATCAAATCGCAGGTTTGTTTTGCCATTGTATTTCTGAGCTAAAGAAAAATTTAGACAGATCGACTTTGCATGTCCAATATGAAGATAGCCATTTGGCTCAGGTGGGAAACGGGTTAGGACACGCCCATCATGCTTCCCTGTACGAAGATCTTCTTCGATAATCTCTTCAATAAAATTCAATGATTTTTCTTCTTCTAACATGTAGCAAAGTTAGCTATTTCATCGATATTATGGATAATCGCATAACGAATACTTATTTGTTTTTGCTTATTTTCGAATTTAAATTATGGAACTATGAATCTGAGAGTTTTAACACTTGTTTGCCTATTGCTTCCGATGGTATTAATTGCTCAAAAAAAGGAAAAACCCACATTACTAATCTATGGGTCTGACATCACTGCCTTAAGTGCTGCAATTCAATCTGCAAGATCCAATGTTCCGACTGTCCTCGTGATGGATAAACCTATCCTTGCCGAAGAAATAACCACTGAAGTTTTGAAAATTGAAGGTAATAATAATCTTGATGGTGGAATTTGGATGGGAATTTTAATGGAGATGGCAATGTCAAAGAATAGGGATGACTCTTTGGCACAAGCTGTAAAACTTGATTTTAATCCACGACTTGCTCGAAATTCTATTGATAAATTTATCAATCAACTGCCCAACTTGACAATTCTTAAAGACAAATCAGTCTCTAAAATTAATAAGGGTAGAAAAAAATGGGAAGTTACCCTTTCAGATAATCAGAAATTTGAAGTAATCTCTATAATTGATGCAAGTGAGTCTGCTGCTCTGTTAAAAACAAGTGGACTAAATCTGGATTCAGCTGCACAGCTGAACTTTACACCTGCCTCAGAAATGAGTTTAGAGCTGAGTAGAACAACTCTTGCTGTAGGTGCTTTAAACCAAACAGTAAATGTGGTCTTCTTAAAAGATATTCTTAATTCTGAAAAAGATAATTTCTTCGATATAGGTCGCCTAAGAAATCTACCAATAAATGCAGAAAGTATACCGTTCAGATCAGCGTTCGGACAAGCTATTGGAGCTACTGCTGCATATTCCGCATTTTTTAAGACAACAACTAAAAGCATCGATATTAGAAAGCTACAATCTGAACTATTAACCTATAAAGCAAGATTAATCCCATATCAAGATGTTAAAATCAATGATGTGCATCTCAATGCTATTCAAAAATGCTTTTTAACAGGCTTCTTTTTAGGAATTGAAAGTGATGATAAATACGTATTTAATAAATCTGGCATAGTAAGGTTTGATGATATTAAAGAAGTTCTGAATGACATTTATACCCGTAGCCAGCTTTGGTTCCTGGATAATTATCGAAATGATGATTTAACATGGAAAGATTTAATGAGTTTAATCCGATTTGTATCTTTCAAAGGCGATGAAGTTGAAAAGCAGATAATGAAAGATTGGAGTACGAAATTAAAATTCGAAGGGGAGTATAATCAGGAAAATAAAGTCACTCGTGAACAATTTGCGGTTGTTACAGATCTCTTCTCAACAGCTTTTTCTAAAGCCATCAATCTTGATGGTAGCTTTGTTAAATAGATTCCTTAATTAATATAAAAAAATAGGCCGCTCAACAATGCTGTTGAGCGGCCATTTTTATGGTAAATATCCTATGGGTTAAGTTTATTTATAAGCAAATACAGTTGCCATACTTTCGTTGTTGGTAAATGTAGTATCTAAGTTGATCAATTGGCCTGTTCCGATGTTGATAACCATTCCATGAATAGCTAAATCAGCGCCATTCTTCCAAGCATTTTGAACGATTGATGTAGAAGTTAAATTAAAAACTTGCTCTTTAACATTCAATTCAACCAATTTATTAGCTTTCTCTTCTTGATCTTCAATGGCATCTATCTCAGAAGCATGCAAACGATAAACATCTTTAATATGGCATAACCAGTTGTCGATAATTCCGTATTGTTGGGAACTCAAAGATGCAGCAACACCCCCGCAACCATAATGACCAGCAACGATGATATGTTTTACCTTCAATACATTAACTGCATAGTCTAATACAGCTAACATGCTCATGTCCGAATGCACACACATGTTTGCTATGTTACGATGTACAAACACTTCACCAGGTTTTTTACCAGTTAATTCATTCGCAGGAACCCGACTATCTGCACAGCCAATCCACAAAATTTCTGGGCTTTGTCCTTTTGCTAATTGTTGGAATCTACCTGAAGTATCCTTTTCAACGAAGTTCATCCAATCTTTGTTACCTTCTAAAATCTGATTAAATCCTGTTTCTAAATCTTTATGTCCCATTTTTAAATTTTATTTTTTTCTGATCTTCGAGAAGATCATACAAGTTTCTACAATTATTTTAAATAAATTAAACTACTTTCTTAAGTTTTTGTTTTTTCTGGATGGATTTCCTTTTGTAAGTCACATCGTTTAACTCGATCTCCAAACCTTTACTCAACGCGTTCTGTTCGAAATCTTTGATAACATCTATAACATCCTTATCAATAAATTTACTCTTTTGACCATCAATAACAATCGATTTTACACTCTTTGGAAGATTGTATAACTTCTGTTGAATAGGAGCTTTGTTAAGAAAGGTTACTTCCTCTGCTAAGGTTATGATCGCGGTTTCTTTATCTTCCTGATCTGTAGATTTGATGTTTAAATGGTATGCATTATGCATGTTAGCACGTAAAATATAGAAAGTTGCCACAAGGATACCAATTCCAACACCTGTCAATAAATCAGTCAATACAATTGCAACAACTGTTACTACAAATGGAATAAACTGATCCAAACCTTTTTTCATCATTTGTTTGAATAATGCAGGCTTTGCTAATTTAAAACCAGTATGTAAAAGAATTGCTGCTAGACCAGCTAGAGGTATCAAATTGATGATACTTGGAATCGCTAATAAAGCAACCAATAACCATAATCCGTGTAGGATCGCAGATTGTCTAGTACGACCGCCTGCATTTGCATTTGCCGATGAACGAACAATAACAGAAGTCATAGGTAATCCCCCTAACAAACCACTAGTCATGTTTCCGATTCCTTGAGCAACTAATTCACGGTTTGTTGGTGAATTGCGCTTCAAAGGATCTAATTTATCCACTGCCTCTATGCTTAATAACGTTTCCAAACTTGCAATGATTGCAATAGTAAATGCCACGATCCAAACTTCTTTATTCAAAATCTGAGTGAAATCAGGAAAAATAAACAATCCTTGGAATTCGGCTATCGAAGATACTACTGGAATACTAACGAAGTGATCTGGGTTCAATGCAAAAGATGTCCCTTGGAAAGCAAATCCTAAACCCACACCAAGTAATACAACTACTAAGGGTGCTGGAATTTTATTAAGCATCTTAATGCTTGGCCAAAAGATCAATACAGCCAAGGATAGAAAACAGATGATGGTTGCACCCCAATTCACGCTCGAAAGGATAGTATTCGTGAATGCCGTTATACCTCCATGCTCAAAATCAAATGCATTGGTTTCTGTTAACCCAAATGCCAAAGGAATTTGTTTTAAGATAATCGTAATTCCAATCGCCGCTAACATTCCAAGAATTACCGCTGATGGAAAATAATTCCCTATCATTCCCGCTTTGATAATTCCTAATACTAATTGAATTGCCCCTGCAATAAGAACCGCCAAAATGAATGTCTCATAGGCTCCGAGCTTTTCAATTGCTCCCAATACAATTACTGTTAATCCTGCAGCTGGACCGCTGACAGATAATGGTGATCCAGAAATAGATGCTACTACTATTCCTCCAATAATACCGGTTAAGATTCCGGCAAACAATGGTGCTCCAGAGGCCATTGCAATTCCCAAACATAATGGCAATGCCACTAAAAATACTACAATACTTGCTGGGAAATCATATTTTAAGTCCCTTTTTGATAATTTCAAAAAAGCAGACGTTCTTGTACCAAACATAAACCTTAGTTTTAATTTTTTTTTAATTCAACAAATGATAAAATGATTCAATATGCCCATTAAGACGTCATAAAATGACATCAGAATATAGCATAGCCTTTAAAAGTTGAATTAACAGTTTGGAGGTGGGGTAGGAACTGAGGCATGGTAGGCACAAATACTCTTCTCATTTTTAAGGTAGTGCTTTATGCCACCCGTATTTTCAACGGTTGGATTAAATGCTAAGAAATCAATATCGCCCGGTCTAAAAATCTTGATGCCTGTCTCATGTAAATCTTCATTGTTACTGTTGGCACCTTTTGCGGTATTCTCGATTTCAAGCTGCATGACTACTTGAAGGACTGTACCTTTATCAAGTACATCTACAAACATTGGCGTAATAGATATTAGCATCTTCGTAAAGAAGATAAAGAAGCATAATTTTGCTGCTAACAGTCTATAAGCTTTTGTAAATATGTGACCTTCTATAATCATAAACTAAACAAAAATAAAATTTAATTTCAAAAAAAATGCTTTTTTGAAATTTTATTATGAAAAAATTACAAAAGTCATACCTTTTGTCTGATTTCTTAATAATTTGTTAACATTGTTTTGTTTAAAATCTTAAATTGATTAATTATATCTTTATTCATATTTTCATTTTAGCGTTTTATAGCTATTGCTTATGAAAGAACAATTTATTGAGAAGATTACCTCTTCTTATAGTCCAAAAGGACCTTATATTCAACTCGGATCCGGAATTCTTAATGCTGAAATCATTACTGATGCAAAAGTAAATCTCGCATTAAAAATGATGAATCGTCATGGTTTAATCGCTGGTGCCACTGGTACCGGTAAAACTAGAACCTTGCAGTTAATGGCTGAACAATTGTCTGATGCAGGTGTACCAGTTTTTATGCTTGATGTGAAAGGTGATCTTTCAGGTTTGGCCGAGCCAGGAAAAACAAATGATGCTCTAATTGAACGTGGAAATGCAGTCGGAATTCCTTTCCAACCTTCAGGTTTTCCTATTGAATTATTTTCTCTCTCGGGGAATTTAGGTGCGCCTATGCGTGTTACTGTGGAAGATTTTGGTCCCGTACTCTTAGCCCGTATCCTAGATTTAAACGACACCCAAGCAGGTGTACTAAGTGCCATATTTAAATATGCTGATGATACGCAACTACCTATTGTTGACTTTCAGGATCTCAAAAAATTGCTGAGCTATCTTTCTGATGGTCCTGGAGCTGATGAGATAAAAAATGACTATGGCAAAATTTCAACAGCAAGTGCTAATACCATCTTAAGAAAGATCGTTGCAATTGAACAACAGGGCTTGGCACATATTTTTGGAGAAAAAGAATTTGATATTCAGGATCTATTCGGAAAAGTCGATGGCAAGGGAGTAATTACCTTATTGAATATTTCTGACATCCAAGACCAACCTCTCTTATTTTCTACCTTCTTATTAAGTCTCCTTGCTCAACTGTTTAAAAAACTTCCTGAAGTAGGGGATTTAGACAAGCCGAAACTTGTATTCTTTTTTGATGAAGCGCATTTACTTTTTAATGGTGCATCCAAAGCGTTCTTGACTCAGATTGAACAAATCGTCAGATTGATCCGCTCAAAAGGGGTTGGAGTATTTTTCTGTACCCAGGCTGCAACGGATATTCCTGAATCAGTACTAGGACAATTAGGTAATAGAATTCAACATGCTTTGAGAGCTTTTACTCCTAATGATGCGGATAATTTAAGAAAAACAGTGAAAACCTATCCTACTTCTGATTTTTATGAAATTGATAAGATATTGACAGCATTAGGAACAGGACAAGCACTTGTAACCGTACTTAATGATAAAGGTATCCCAACGGAGGTAGTAGCTACTCATTTAGTCCCTGCTAGAGCCGTGATGGGGCCTTGTTCGGCAGATTTATATCAAGAGCTGATACAAAATTCTGATTATCGTGCTAAGTACCAAGAAAGGATTGAGAGGCAAACTGCCTCTGAAATCTTAGAAGAACGTCAGAAAATTGCTGAAGCGAATCAAGAAGCTGAAAGTGCTCGACAAGAAGCCGAAAAAGCAGCCTCCAAAGCAAGTAACTCTAAATCTAGAAGGCAAACTCCATTTGAAGCTGCTAAAAACCAAGCAAGTCGAACTTTAGCCAGAGAAGGAGCCAAATTACTAGGGAAAATTGCAAATGGAATCCTGAACTCCATCTTCAAAAAGAGATAATTTTAAAATACTATATTTGCATACGAAAAATCGAGTACTAAACTAAAATTTACATTATGGGAAAACCAATTTTGGTGGTTCTAGCAGCTGGGATGGCTAGCCGTTATGGTTCATTAAAACAAGTAGATGGCTTCGGCCCTCATGGAGAAACGATTATCGACTATTCAATTTTTGATGCTATTCGCGCTGGTTTTGGAAAAGTAGTTTTTATTATCCGTGAAGAATTTGAACAGGTAATGCGTGAAAAATTTGATGCTAAACTTGCTGGAAAAATTGATGTAGCATATGCATTTCAAAACTTTGACCTTAGAAAGTTTGGTGTCGATAGAGATATCGAACGTACTAAACCTTGGGGTACTGCTCATGCTGTCATGAGCGCAAAGGATGAAGTGGATGGACCTTTCTGTGTGATTAATGCAGATGACTTTTATGGATTCGATGCCTTTAAAAAAATGGCTGATTTCTTGTCGAATGAAGCTGATGATACGCACATGTCTTTAATGGGATTTGAACTTGGTAATACGATGTCTGATTATGGATATGTTTCTCGTGGTGTTTGTGAAGTTACTAATGAAGGACATATGGCCTCTGTAACGGAAAGAACAAATATATATTATGATAATGCGGAAGGTGACAAGAGAATCGTATTTGAAGAAAATGGAGTTAAAAACGAATTACCGGCAGATGCACGTGTTTCAATGAATTTCTGGGGTTTTACTCCAAAAATCTTTGATGTTGCGATGGAGATGTTCCCTAAATTTGTTGATGAAAATGCCGATAATCCTAAATCGGAATTCTTTATCCCTTCTGTACCGGATCACATGGTAAAAAATGGACAAGCTGATTTTAAAGTAATTCCTACTTCTTCTAAATGGTTCGGAGTTACCTACGTGGAGGATAAACCTATTGTGCAAGAAAGTATCTCTAAATTAGTTGCAGATGGTGAATATCCAGAAAAATTATTCTAAGGATACTCAATAATATTAAAAATGGCAGGCTTAGTCCTGCCATTTTTGTTTTTAAACTATATTGATAACTTTATTCTTTAAATCTAATTATGATGTTCAAAAAAATGATGATGTTTCTCTTATTTGTGCTTACTGGAATACTTGGATTTGCAGCGCTATATTTTGCGGCAGATTTTATCTTATCTCGAATCCCTGCGAACAGTAACGAAACTAATTCAAAAAAGGAAATTACAGCATACATATTATCCAATGGAGTTCACACAGACATAGTACTGCCTGTGAAAAATGAGTTTGAAGATTGGACAAAGGTATTTCCAATTGAGAACACAAAAGGAAAATCAATGAACAATACATATATTTCCATAGGCTGGGGGGATAAAGGATTCTATCTAAATACACCAGAATGGAAAGACCTTACTTTAAAAACTGCACTCATCGCAGGATTTGGAATTGGAGAAACAGCTCTACATGTTACTTATTATAAAAGTATGGTTGAAAACGATCTTTGCCATAAAATTCAGATCGATTCTACTCAATACAGCATATTAAAAAACTATATTATGGATGCATTAGATAAGGATGCTGATGGAAAACCGATTCTGATCCATACGAATGCCCAATATGGAGATAACGATGCCTTTTATGAAGCTAAAGGCGCCTATAGTTTATTCTATTCCTGCAACACATGGTCTAATTCAGCTCTTAAAAAGGCAAATATGCCTTCTGGAATTTGGACTGTATTTGATAAAGGAATTCTTCAACATTACCATAAATAGAGAAAGCTCGGAATATTATTCCGAGCTTTCTCATTCATATAAGGGGGTAAACTTTATCTATTTAACCTCTTCGAAATCTACGTCCTGAACATCGTCCGCGCCACCTTGGTTTCCACCATTGTTAGCTTGACCGTTAGCATCGCCTTGAGCTTGCTGCTGCTGGCCAGCACCTTGTTGTGATGCTGCGTACATTTCTTCTGAAGCCGCATTCCATGCGTTTTGAAGTTCTGTAGAAACTGTCTCAATCTCAGCGAAATTCTTGTCAGCATGTGCTTTCTTCAATTTCTCTAATCCTGATTCAATTGGAGCTTTTTTATCTGCCGAAATTTTATCGCCATATTCTTTCAACTGTTTTTCAGTCGAGAATATTAAAGCATCAGCAGAATTTAACTTATCAACTTCTTCTTTTACTTTTTTATCCGCTTCAGCATTTGCTTCTGCTTCTTGTTTCATTTTCTTAACTTCTTCGTCAGATAAACCTGATGAAGCCTCGATACGAATATTCTGTTCTTTACCTGTCGCTTTGTCGATCGCAGATACCTTGATGATACCATTAGCATCGATGTCGAAAACAACCTCAATTTGTGGGATTCCACGTGGTGCAGGAGGGATGTCAGTCAACTGAAAACGTCCTAACGTACGGTTTTGAGCCGCCATTGGTCTCTCTCCCTGTAATACATGGATCTCTACAGATGGTTGATTGTCTGATGCAGTCGAAAACACCTCTGATTTACGTGTTGGAATAGTTGTATTAGATTCAATTAATTTGGTCATAACGCCACCCATAGTTTCGATACCTAATGAAAGTGGAGTTACGTCTAATAACAATACATCTTTAACTTCTCCTGTTAATACACCCCCTTGAATTGCAGCACCTAATGCCACAACTTCATCTGGGTTTACACCTTTTGAAGGTTCTTTTCCAAAGAATTTCTTAACTGCATCTTGAATTGCAGGGATACGTGTAGATCCACCTACTAATATTACTTCATCAATATCTGAAGTGCTGAACCCAGCGTTTTTCAATGCCGTACGACATGGTTCAATTGTACGTTCGATAAGTGGAGCAACTAAACTTTCAAATTTAGCACGCGATAATGTGCGAACTAAGTGTTTAGGACCCGATCCATCTGCCGTAATATAAGGCAAGTTTATCTCAGTCGATGTTGTGCTCGACAATTCAATTTTTGCTTTTTCAGCTGCATCTTTCAAACGTTGTAATGCCATTGGATCTTTTCTTAAATCCAATCCACCGTTCTCATCTGCAAATTCATCTGCTAACCAGTTGATAATAGCATTGTCAAAGTCATCACCACCTAAGTGAGTATCACCATCCGTAGATTTAACTTCAAAAACGCCATCACCTAATTCCAATACTGAAACGTCATGTGTACCACCACCACAGTCAAAAA
>JBEBTR010000068.1:0-16394 GCA_040393725.1 Sphingobacterium endophyticum
TACATTATATTTGCCCCTTATGAGCAAGCAAACAGACGATTTTTTCAAGAATATTATTTCGCATGCGAAGGAATATGGATTTGTTTTTCCTTCGAGTGAAATTTATGACGGTCTAAGTGCCGTTTATGATTATGGTCAATTAGGTTCTGAGTTAAAGATGAACCTTAAAACCTATTGGTGGAAGTCAATGGTGCAATTGAATGAGAATATTGTCGGAATCGACGCTGCAATTTTCATGCACCCAACAACTTGGAAAGCATCAGGACACGTTGATGGATTTAACGATCCTATGATTGACAACAAGGATTCCAAAAAGCGCTACCGTGCTGACCAACTAATTGAAGATAAAATTGACCGTTATGAAAAAGACGGAAAGACTGATAAAGCTGCACAGTTACAGAAAGATTTGGATGATGCTTTAAATTCAGATGATTTAGTTCGATTAAAAGCTATTATCGAGGAGCACAATATTGTCTGTCCTATTTCAGGAACTAAGAATTGGACAGATGTTCGTCAATTCAACTTGATGTTTGCGACTCAAATGGGTGCAATGGCGGATGGTGCGGAACAAGTGTACTTACGTCCTGAAACTGCTCAGGGTATTTTCGTAAATTTTCTGAATGTTCAAAAAACAGGAAGAATGAAAATTCCTTTTGGAATCGCACAAATTGGTAAAGCTTTTCGAAATGAAGTTATTGCCAGACAATTTATAATGCGCATGCGTGAATTCGAACAGATGGAAATGCAATTTTTCGTTCGTCCGGGTTCAGATTTAGAATGGTATCAAAAATGGAAAGAAAACCGTTTGAAATGGCATCTTGCGTTAGGCGCTGACCCAAGCAATTACAGATATCATGATCATGTGAAATTAGCGCATTACGCAAATGCAGCGGTAGATATTGAATATCAATTTCCATTTGGATTTAAAGAAGTGGAAGGAATCCATTCTCGCACTGATTTTGATTTAAAACAACATCAAGAATATTCTGGTAAGAAAATGCAATATTTTGACCCAGAAATCAATCAAAGCTATATCCCTTATGTTATTGAAACCTCTATCGGTTTAGATCGTCTATTCTTAACTGTATTGGCAAATAGTTTAGTCCAGGAAGATCTTTCCACAGAAGATAAACAAGATTCTCGTGTGGTATTAAAATTCCATCCTGCAATTGCTCCTGTTAAGGCTGCCATCCTTCCTTTAACAAAGAAAGATGGTTTACCTGAAAAGGCAAGAGAGATCATGGCAAAATTGAAATTGGATTACAATATTCAATATGATGAAAAAGATTCTATTGGTAAAAGATATCGTCGTCAAGATGCAATAGGTACACCATTCTGTATCACCGTTGACCACCAAACCTTAGAAGATAACATGGTTACGATTCGTCACCGTGATAGCATGGAGCAAGAACGTGTAAACATTGCAGATTTAGAAAACATCATAGGTAACTTGGTAAGCATGAGTAATCTATTGAAACAATTAGTATAATTGTTTTAAACATATAAGAAACCTGCCAAGAAATTGGCAGGTTTCTTTTTTTCAAGAAATCAATGCAATGTTTTTATTCTCTACATATTTCCAAACCGAACATCCAAATTCATTCTTGAAAAATTTATCAAATTCACCATTATTCTTAAAACCAGCTTCTAAAAGTAGATTTTGAATATGGTCCCGATTATGATTTTCTCCCGTTAAACGTTCTAAGAAATAAGCTAATCTTTTAACATTCAAGTATCTTTCAAAATTATTATTCAGATACAGTCTGTTGATTAGATTTAATTCCTTGTTAGATAAATTCAAGGAGTTTCGCAAGTCCTTAAGAATCAAATTGGGATTCCTAAAAAGTTTCTCCTGATCAATTAATTGGTCCATTTCGCTGACCAAAATCATTAACTCAGTATTTTTAAAAGAAGTATTTTCCTTTTTATGGTTCCTCCTTAATCTATCCCCCTTAAAAACATAATTGAAATAAATAAAGGATGGGCGGGAATAACGGAATAACATGATGCTGAATAGCGTCAGGAATGTATATATACTTTCCGGAAAATCAAGAAATTGAGCACGATCTATCAGCAAACCATTACATACCACCAATGAGATAACAAGTATTTTAATAAAAAATAAAACTATTGCTAATTGACCATCGATAGATTCACTAAGCTTGTGCAATTTTTTCCTCCAAGGCCATAAGAGGAAAAGATCATAAATTATGGTCATAGAGAATAAGATTGTTCTTGTTTTCTGTTGGAAAAAATCAAGGTAATCATAAATCATTCCATCAGTAATACGAGAAGAAAACAGGTTATAAAGAAAGAAAAACACATAAAAAAGAAGGAATGGAAACACTGCAATTAGGAAGAGATATCCCGAAGTTCTGACTTCCAGAATTATGTTCCTCAAATAAAGTGAGGTTAAGGAAACTAAGCAAAGACTACTTGTCGTTGTAAATAATATATTCACATGAGGGTCAAATACTGTTATTAAATATTTAATAATCAGAACCGCAATAGCAACACCCACAAGTAAGCGAAGGATTTCACCCCTTTCGTCTCTTAGCGTTCGAGTTTGAGAAAATAAAATAATAATAAGTACCTGAATGACAGTTAGTGCCAGCAAATAAGCCATATAACAATATTAAAACACTATTATTAAGAAATTAAAAAGATGCCGTTAATTTTTCTTTAGAATTGATTTCATTCTATAGGAACTCAATAACTTTTGTTTCATTCCACTTTTCATCTATTAAAATTTCAAAGAACTTATTAGCAATTCCACTTGGATAAATAGGCCCTTTAAATAGGAGCCTAACATTATTTTTTATCTTGGCATTCAATCTAAATTTTCTAATTAATTTTTCTTTTCCATTTACTTCAATTTCATAGCTAATCGGAAGTTCCTCGGTAGAAAAACCCATAAAATGGTTAAAGGAAATTTCTCGATGAAGGTTGAAATCCTGTTCAAATACAATTTCATTACTTATAGTGTTTGACAATGTTGCGACGGCCAACGGATTAAATGGTCTCCAGAAATAAGGTTCATTAAGCGGTTTAATTTTAATGTTTTTAATGTCGCTTAAATTTCTAATATCATTGAAATCAATGGTAATCTGGCTGTAAAGTCTTTTTAAATTCACTTTTCTTTCTAGACTCTCCTTTAGTTCAAATGAATCCTGAACTGCAAAAGATCGAGCATATCGATTTTTAAATAGGGATGTAACCGAAAAATCTTCTTTCTTTTTTACTTGATTAGGGAAGAATAATTCATCAGCTCCTTCATTGTAAATCATCACATAATCGTATGATCCTATGGGAAGCTCAAGTAATAAATCTTTATTTTTTTCAGTAGGAATGAAATTCCCTTGTTGTACCAGTTCAGCATTTTTTTTATTAAAAATAAAATAAGGTAATTGAACGATTTTTGGTTTAGGAGGGTTCTTAAGCTTTCCATAAATTCTAATATTATCAAACCAATTAATCCAATCTTCTTGTTTATTATAATTTCCTTTATTTTGTATTTCACCATCAAACTTTATCATAACATATATTAATCCAGTTTTAAATTCTCTTCCATTTTGAAAAAAGAGTTGATAAGTTTCCATTGTTTTATTTTTGATGGATTCAGGTTTTAGCTTAAAAGATTTAGTTTCAACAATCGCTTGACTATTATTAGGATATTGATATGCTAAATCAAATCCGTCAATACTTTTTTGGCTAGCCCCGAAATCAAATTCCACCCGATCAAGCTCAGCAAGATTATTCGTCTTTATATATAAAAGAACTTCCTTAACACCTTTTACTTCCAAAATTTTATTGGTTTTATCACTCAATGATTTTACATGAGGTACAAATTTTAAAAAAGAACTTTGATCAGGTCTTGTATTCATCGATACCAATTCCCCCTTATTATAATCAGGATTTAAATTTTCATTATCAAAACTAAAGTATCCTATTAACTCAGATTTCTCGGGATTGGTTGTATGAGTATTTTCAGGAGGTGCATTTAAAACTGGTGAGTCAAATGGTTTGATTTCTTTTTTAAAATTTTCAAACGAAAAGGTTACATTTTGCAATTTTTGTTTACCAGGATCTATTTCAGGATCATGGGTTTTATTACAAGAATTAAATAAAAATAGGAATGGAAAGATTACTAGGAAACGGCTAGGTTTCAATGTAGAGATAAGCATAATAAAACTAAATTAAAATTAAACAATAATATTTTAATTTTAATTTAAGAACACTAGATTAAAATAAAATCAAAAGGAGATAATTTTAAAGTTAATTATCTCCTTAATATTCAACAAGATATATTTTTATCTCTCGATAATTTAGATTTAATGGGTGAAAATGAACATTTAAATCTTGTAGTTTATTTTTTCACCATTTTTTAAAACAGGAACACTTTGACCTTTTTTACCTTTGATTACAAATTTTGTAACTTCTCCATTTTTCCATTCAAAATCAATGGTATAATTTCCTCGCGCCTTAAGACCTGAGACTTTACCATCTTTCCAAGCAGCAGGCAACGCAGGTAATAAATGTATATATCCATCATGGCTTTGCAAAAGCATTTCAGCAATTCCTGCGGAACCGCCAAAATTCCCATCGATTTGAAATGGAGGATGAGCACAGAATAAATTAGGATAAGTACCTGCCCCTGCACCTCCATAGGTTGTATTTTGTTCTAAGGCAGGTTGTAGCAGTTGTCTAAGAATTTCCAAGGAATGATTGCCATCATGTAATCTTGCCCAAAAGAGGATTTTCCAAGCTCTAGACCACCCTGTACCATCATCTCCACGCACAGCCAATGTTTTCTTTGCTGCATCCGCCCATTCTGGACTCGTAATCGGCGAAATAAAATTAGCGGGATATAAGCCATATAGATGGCTGACATGGCGATGCTTGGGCTCTGTTTCTTCATAGTCTTCTAACCATTCCATCACCCTTCCAGATTTACTGATCACCACTGCTGGCGGCAATGACTTGATATCTTCCTGCAAATCAGTGGCGAAGTCATCATTTAGTTTCAGGATTTTGTTGGCTGAAATCACAGATTCATAAAGTTCGCGGACAATCTGATTATCGATAGTAGGTCCCATCACGACTGCGGCACGTTTTCCGTTTGGAAGTTTAAACCCATTTTCTGGAGATACAGAAGGTGAAGTGACCAACCAGCCTGTTTTTGGATCCTTGACCATGGTTGCTTTATAAAATACTGCAGCATTTTTCAATACAGGATATATTTCTTTTAAATAGCTTTCATCTTTGGTAAATTGATAATGCTCCCAAAGATGGTTACACAACCAGCCCGATGCAGTGCTTGCTCCCCAAGAGGCTTGCTCTCCAGGTGCTGAATAGCCCCAAATATTACTCATCATATAAACTACCCAGCCCGGTGCACCATAATATGCCTGTGCTGTTTTGGTTCCTTCTTGAGCAATATTCTTTATCATTTCGATAAAGGGTTTATGATATTCAGATAGATTATTGACCTCTACTCCCCAATGATTCATTTGGGCATTAATGTTCAAATGATAGTCCCCATTCCAAGGTGTCTGAATCTGGTGTGCCCATAAACCCTGTAAGTTCGGTGGTAAAGCTTTTGGAACATTTGGCGCTGTGCTTGATAAAGTTAGGTAACGGCCAAATTGGTAATACAAGGTTGCTAATCCATTATCTTGACTTGGATCTTTGAAAAAGTTAGCTAATCGTTCATTGGTTGGTACATCGATTTTTGGAGCTTGATCTGCAATTTGAAGAGAAACACGATTAAAAAGCGGCTTAAAGCGGGATTCATGATCTCGCCATAATTTTGAATAGCTATCCTTTTCAACTTTTTTGATTTCGGCATCAACATATTGCACAGGGTCATGATCATAATAACTCGTGCTGGCAGAAAATAAAACCACTGCTTCATCTGCATCCTTAACAATAATTTGATTATCATGATCTTTTAATGATCCTCCTTTGGTTAGTACTTTAAATTTAGCAGCAAACTTAATCCCTCTTCCCCCCTTACCATCTGGTAGACTACCTGAAATACGTATTTCGTTGCCATTGATTTTATATTCTTCTACGTTCTGATCTCTATAAAAATGCATGGCAAATTCAATTGATTTCTTCTTGTCTGCAGAAAGACGAACAATCCCAACATTTTTATCAAAAGAAGTAAAATACTCTCTTAAAAACTTGATACCATTATTGCTAAAGCTCGTTCCGGATTTTGCTTCCGAAATATCTAACCATCGTTTATAATCTTTGGTATCTCCTTGATGAAAAAAGAGGAAATTCATGAAACCAAAGTTTTGAAAACAACCATATGGAACATTTGCCCCGTTACCATGTCCAGAACCAGCACCTACACAAACAAAATTTTTATTCACCAAAGCCTCGGCTTCATCATTCTTACCTTGGAAAAGTAATTTTTGTATATCGGCTACAGAATTCTTTGCTTCATAATTATTAGCATCTTGGGGAGAACCGGACCACATTGAAATTTCATTCAGAACAATCGATTCATCGTTTATTTTCCCATCAGGCATCATTCCAATTAAACCATTTCCTAATGGCAATGTTTCCTCCCATTGGCTAGCTGGTTTATTATACCACATTTTTAAATCCTGTCCTTGGACACTCCCAACCAACAGAAAACAAATTATTCCTAATAACTTTCTCATTACTTATTTCAAATAGATATCAAACTCTGCAACTGAAAACTCTTTATCAGCACTTAACATTTCTTTAGGAATAAACCGTAAATAATGAGCGTCCTGCGCAGTTCCGAAGCTAATATTTTGTTCAGTAGCATTAGCTTTAATATTGGAGAATTCACCTTCAGCTACTTTTTTCCATTCCTTACCATCCACACTTATCTGTACTTCATATTTTGAAGGCACGCCATTGATCTTACGGTCTTGTCTAGGCATATAGCTCATTCCTATGATTGATTCTGTTTTAGGAATTCTGATTTCAACAAACTTTTGCGTGCTCAATATAGTATTCCAAACAGTTTGGTCATTATTATCAATTGCTTTTTTGGCATGTTTATCTGCACTAATTATCGTAATCTGATCTTTAGCAATTTTTTTGCGATCAGCTGAATCAAATTTAAAGTCAGATTCTGCTTCCTTGAACAAAGCAAAATCGCTCAATGTCGGAGCAACAGGGGCGAATAATTTTAATCTTAATTTTGATGCACGTACAGGTTTATCAAGTTTTATCAAACGATTTGCACCAATACTGGTTGCTTTGGCAAGAGGTTGCCAAGCTGAATCTTTCCATACTTCAACTTGAACACTATCCAACCTTTGTCCCAATTTTATATTTTCTCTCAAACGAATAATATCAAACTCTTGATCATGAGCCAAATTAATTTCAATAGATGGATTTAACACCTGATCATCGGATGCATAATAAGAATAACGGTCTTGATCAAATAAGTTCTTTTCCGCAAAAAGGTCATTATTTTCACGAATGTTGCTAGCTTTTGCAGTAGCACCAGTGGCAAGGTTATCGGAAAATGTGGCTTTTATTTTTTCACCAAATGCAGCTAATGATTTAACATCATTGTCATGCAATAATCCATTAGGCATTGGAGCAAGTCCTAAGTTCATATTTCCACCTCTGCCTACAGATTTCAAATAAATTTCAAAAAGCTGATTCGGAGTTTTTACTTTTTCATTTTGATCTTCATGGTAGAACCATCCTGGTCTTTGAGGAACGTCACATTCAGCAGGAATCCAGAATTCCCCATTACGATCACCAGAAGGTAAATTAGAATCGTCTACTTCCCCTGGAACAGGTGTTTTTCCTGGCTCCTTACTTTTAGGGGTTAATGTTGCCCAGCTTGTTTCGTCAGCAAAGCCATGTTCGTTACCAACCCATCTCATGTCAGGACCTACATCTGAGAAAATCATCGCCATAGGTTGAAGTTTTCTTACTATTGGCCAGGTTTTTTCATGCCATTCATAATAGGTAGTCCGATCAATCGTTCGTTTTTCATTTTTGCCACCATAATAACCATCACCACCATTGGCGCCATCATGCCAAGAAGTGAATAGTGGACCATAGTTAGACATTAACTCGGTTAATTGCTCTCTATAAGCATCAGCATAAGCTTTAGTTCCGTACCTTGTATCATTGCGATCCCATGCAGAAAGGTACACTCCAAATTCAAGCGCATTGTCGTGAGATGCCTGCATAAATTCTTTGACCATATCACCCTTTCCATCTCTAAAAGGTGAACTTGCTACGCTGTATGTTGTTGTTTTGGTCGGCCACAAGCAAAAACCATCATGATGTTTAGCAACCGAAATCAGACCTTTAAATCCACCAGAAGCTGCAGCCTTGGCTATTTGGTTGGCATCAAATTTAATTGGATTAAATATTTTTGGATCGGCATCTCCGAATCCCCATTCTTTATTCTGAAAAGTGGTTGGTGTAAAATGGATTAGTGTATACATCTCCATTTCATGCCATTTTAATTGTCTCTCACTTGGCAAGGCTCCGTAAGGCTTTGGCTCCGTTTGAGAAAAAGTAAGTATTGGGCATAATAATGCTAAAGAAAGTAGTTTAGATCTTTTCATAAACGATTATAATAAATTCTCAAGATACAGAAATCTGCAAAGATTCAGTGATTAATTTCCAATTTCAACAGGAATAATACTAAATCATGAAGATTTAATACCTATTAATAGATGTCCAAGCTATATGTTTGATTTCATGCAATATGGATAATAGAATTGAACTTCTTTTAGCCTCCCCTATTTTTCAATAAAATTGAGCTAATCAAAGGTTTGCATTCAATTATTTTCAAATTAAGGTTAAAATTATCTCCTTGACTTAGTGCTTTTTATTGAAAAGTGAATAAATTTGCTAATCATGAACAACGAACAATCTAAAATTATACGCGAGCAAGCCAAACGTTCTTCACTACGAGAACATTCGGTTCCATTATATCTAACTTCAAGCTTTATATTTGACAGTGCGGAACAAGGTAGAGCTGTTTTTGCAGATGAAGAAGAAGCTATGGTATATTCAAGATATGCCAATCCAAACACTACTGAATTCATAAATAAAGTATGTTTATTAGAAGAGGCTGAAGCAGGTTTAGCATTTGCCTCGGGAATGGGAGCAATATTTTCTACGTTTGCGGGATTTATAGAACAGGGGGATCATATCGTATCTTCCAGGGCAATATTTGGTTCTACACATCAATTATTCACACAACTGTTCCCTAAATGGGGAGTAACGACTACCTATGTAGATGCTATTAACCCAGCAGAGTGGGAAAAAGCGATTCAACCTAACACCAAATTTATCTTCTTAGAATCTCCATCAAATCCAGGATTAGAACTTGTCGATTTAGAATGGTTAGGTGGTTTAAAGAAGAAGTATCCACACATTATTTTTGCTATTGATAATTGTTTTGCTACTCCATATTTACAAAAGCCATTAGCATATGGATTCGATCTGTCAATCCATTCAGCAACGAAATATATGGATGGACAAGGACGTGTTTTAGGAGGAGTTGTTGTTGGTAAACAAGAACTCATTGATAAAATGATGTTTTTAATTCGCCACACAGGTCCTGCAATGTCGGCATTCAATGCTTGGGTATTATCTAAAAGTATTGAAACATTAGGACTTCGAATGGATAGACATTGTTCAAATGCATTAGCATTGGCAGAAGAATTAGAAAAAAACACTGAGGTGTTGGATGTAAAATATCCATTCCTTCCTTCGCATCCTCAATATGAATTAGCGAAAAAACAAATGAAAGCAGGAGGTGGAATTGTAACTATCGAAGTAAAAGGAGGCAAAGAACGTGCTTTCCAATTTTTGGATGCCTTAAATATGATTTTATACACTTCAAACCTTGGTGATTCAAGAAGTATTGCAACTCACCCTGCATCAACAACACATTCAAAACTTACAGAGGAAGAAAGAGAAAAATTAGGAATTAGGCCAGGAACTGTTAGACTTTCAATTGGTATAGAAGATCAAAAAGATATTATCGATGATATCCTACAGGCACTTGAGAAAAGCCGGGGATAGAGAATAGACAGTAGACATAAGACATTAGACATTAGAGCCTTTCTAGTGTCTTATGTCTTAAGTCTTATGTCTGATGTCTTGAGTCTTATGTCTTAAGTCTTATGTCTTATGTCTTATGTCTTAAGTCCATACTCTACTTATACTGCTGCTAAAGCGGCTTCGTAATTTGGTTCTTCGACAGTTTCAGCGACTTGTTCGGTATATTTTACTTTTCCATTTTCGTCAACAACGACCACAGAACGGCTTAAAAGTCCTTGAAGCGGACCATCGGCGAATTTAACGCCATACGCATTTGCGAAAGAGTCATCTTTGAAATCAGATAATGTAATTACATTATCAAGACCTTCAGCAGCACAGAAGCGACTTTGTGCAAAAGGAAGGTCTTTCGAAATACAAAGAACAACAGTATTATCTAATCCGGAAGCTTTTTCATTGAATTGGCGTACTGACATTGCGCAAGTACCAGTGTCGATACTTGGAAATATATTTAGAATAACTTTCTTACCTGCAAAATCTTTCAATGATTTTTGTGACAAATCACCGGCGGTTAAAGTAAAGTCAGGAGCTGCATTGCCTACTTGAGGTAGATCTCCTTCGGTATGCACTGCATTACCTTTAAATGATACTTGAGCCATAAATATTTATTTAAATCTGTTTATATTGAAAACCAATATACCTTATTTATGTTTTGAATAAAAACAAATAGCATTCTTTTATTAATTCTTGACAAATTTTTTATTATAATTAATAAAATTTTACTATGTTAGCATATCAAATCGAATTTGAAAAACGCTAATCAATAATTACTATGAAACAATTATTACTCAGTTTGTTATTAGCTTCCCCTTCCCTATTATTAGCACAGGGATCACAAGTTAATACCCAAAGTCAAAAAGCTGTGGGTATGGCGGGCGCAGGGTCCGCACTTTTTGTTGATGAATCATCCATCGTTTATAACCCTGGAGCATTAGTAAAAATGGAAAACAATGGGGTACAAATAGGTGGTAGCGCCATCATGTACAGATCTGCATTTCAAGAAGCAGGGAGCCCTGACGTACATCATACAAAATTTCAGATATCCCCACCATTTGGGGCATATGCTACTTTTGGACCGAAAGGTGCATGGTGGAAAGCAGGTATCGGTGTATATACTCCATTTGGAGGATCGGTAGATTGGGGGACGGAATGGCCTGGTAGATTCTCGCTAACACACTTATCCATGCGTGCAATTTACATTCAACCTACCTTAAGCTTTAAATTAACAGAACAATTCAGTGTAGGTGGAGGATTTGTTTACAATATTGGTCTTGTTGATTTAGGAAGAGCATTGCCTGTTTTCTATCCCGATGGAAAAACTGGGCAAGCTACCTTAAAAGGAACAGGAACTGGAATGGGATATAATCTAGGTGTTCATTATACCTTAGATGAAACTTTTGCATTATCAGTAAACTACCGTTCAAAAGTAATTACAAAATTAAAAGGTGGCGATGCAACATTTGATGTTCCAGGATCCTTAGCTGCTAATTTTCCGAATGGAAAATTCGATGCGGAATTGCCTTTGCCAGCTTCTTTCAATGTAGGACTTACCTTTCCATTATCTGAAAAAGTTGATGCGGCAATTGATGGATCAATCATCAATTATAGCATCTATAAGGAGTTAGTATTTGACTATGAAAACAATACACCTGTATTACAGGACACTCGTTCAGAAAAGAAATATGAAAATGCGTTTTCAGGAAAAGCAGGGATTAACTATGAAGTGAATGACAAGTTAGATTTACGCGTAGGTGCTGGATACGTTTACACACCTGTTCAAGCAAAATATGTATATCCAGAGACGCCTGATAACAATCGTGTTATGGCAGCGGGAGGTGTGACCTATAAGTTTTCACCAAATTGGCAAATGTCAGCAGCTTATGTATTCCAAAAAATATTGAAGCGTACTACAACGAATGCGGAGACTCAATTAAGGGGAACTTATGAAACGAACATTCATGCTCCTGGTATTTCAGTTTCTTACTATTGGTAGGTCTTAAATTATGAAAACAATGAAAAAGAATTTTAAATTATATATTGGACTTGCCCTATTAGGCTTGGCAACATCATGTGCTCCAACCCTTGATGAATTGGAGACCAGTAAGGGAACAGCTGACTTTTCTAAATTCATCGCAGTTGGAAACTCACTAACATCCGGTTATGCTGACAACGGACTATATTTAGAAGGACAGAAGGTCGCATTTCCGAATTTGATGGCAGAACAATTCAAATTAGTAGGTGGAGGTGATTTTACCTCTCCATTCTTTAGTACAGAACAAGAAAATGGTTCTGGATATATTAAGTTAAAATCATTGGTTGATGGCAATCCAGTAATGGAACCTGTCACTGATAAATTAGCTATTCGAGGCAAAAGTCCCAGCGGTGGACCCTTATACACAAAATATACAGAACCTATTCAGAATTTAGGCGTACCAGGAATGCGTTTGGATATGTCTATGGCTCCGGGTATTGGAACGGTAGCTGGAAATCCATATTTCGAACGATTATTACCAGATGGTACCTCCCCAGCATTAAAATATGTTGAATATGCATCTTCGCATGAGCATACTTTTTTCAGCTTCTGGTTAGGAAATAATGATGTATTAGGCTATGCAATGAATGGTGCTGCTGAGTCTGAAGATCCGACGAAAAAACTCACTGATCTACCGACCTTTGAATTGGCATATAACACATTCATCACTAAATTAACTGAAAAAGGTTCAAAAGGTGTAGTAGCAACAATACCTGACGTTACGTCGATTCCATTTATGAACACAGTTACAACTGCGCGCTTGAATGCGGCAGTGGAAGCAGCATCAGGCGGAGCGGCTAAAAATGTATTCATTGCAACTAAAACTGGTCCAAGAGCAGCGACAGCGGAAGACTTATTTGTCTTAACCTTTCCAACAGCTTTATTAGGTGTTCCAAATGATTTAAAAATACCTTATGGTATGCACCCAATGAATCCTATTGAAGATAAATATGTTTTAGATAAGGCCGAAGTTGCAGCTGTAACTGCTCGCGTAAAAGCATATAATGATAAAATTAAAGCGATAGCAACATCTAAAGATTTGGCAATTGCCGATGTACATGCATTCTTGAATAAAGTAAAATCGGGTTATAACTATAATGGTGTTCATATTTCAGCAGCATTTATCACTGGAAATGCTTTCTCATTAGATGGGGTTCACCTTACACCAATGGGAAATGCAATCGTAGCTAATTTATTCATCGATGCCATCAACTCGAAGTACGATTCCAAAATATCGAAGCTTGACATCAGTCAATATCGAGGAGTTAAGTATCCTAACTAAAAATTGGCTAAATTATTAGCTTTGAAATAGTCAAGAAGCCGTATCCACATTATTATTAGGATACGGCTTCTTTATTTTTACCATCTCGGTAAGAAGAATTATCAAGTGAATTACATATTCATCATTCAAAATTCCAATGTTTGGAGGTATCATTCTAATTTACCTACCTTTGCATTATCAAAACTTAAAACATGAAAGTTCATTTAAAAAGACAGAATCAAGGCGTACATTTTGAAGCCTCTAGTGAGTTATCAACCGTAAAAGTAAATATTGATGGTCCGGAATCAATCGGAGGAGAAGGAAAAGGAGTTAGGCCGATGGAGCTGGTTTTGATGGCTTTAGGATCATGCAGTGTTTTTGATTTGACGACTATTCTACAAAAACAGCGTCAGGATTTACAAGATATTGAAGTAGATGTTCAAGGAGAACGTAGGGAAGAAATACCAAATATCTTTACTAAAATTCACATATCATTTAAGCTCAAAGGTGAAATTGACGAGGCAAAAGCACAAAAGGCGGCTGAATTAGCAGTAAAAAAATATTGTTCCGTACATGATATGTTGGCTAATGGCGGAATCGACATTACCTATAGCATTCAAATCAATTAAGATTTTATTTAAGCACCAATTTTGATGGGAAAACGACCACTTGAGCGTCGTTCGTATATTCTTTCTTATCAATACAATCGAACAATATCTCAGCAGCTTTATGAGCTTGTTTTTCAGGGTATTGTTCGATACTTCCCATAGGCGGATTATCCATATATTTCCATAATGGATAATTTGCATAGCTTATGAAAAACATATCTTGATTCAAAACTATTCCCCGCTGCTTCGCATATCGAATAAGATCTAAAGTAACAAAATCATTAAAAGAAATTACTGCGGATGGGCGATCTACCAACGAGCAGATTTTTTCCATGGCTGCTTCATTTCCATGTTCCGTTAAATCAGTATTGACAATATAGCTGGAATCAAAAAGGATATCATTCTTTTTGAGAGCATTTTTAAATGCCTCAGCTCGTTCTTTAGATGCCAATAATGATTCAGGACCATTAATTAAAGCGATTTTGCTATGACCACGTTCAATAAATGCATCAATAGCCTCAATCATACCCGATTCTAAGTCACTATAAATCTTATGTACATTTGGAAGGTCTGGAACACAATCAAAAAATACAATTGGGATTTCAGTTTTAGCTAGTAGATTGAGAAAATCTGTATTTCCAGTATTCTTACTCATAGAAATCAATATGCCATCTACCCTATGTTTTTTAAACGTTTGGATAATATTAAGTTCCCTGTTCTCATCATCTAGAGACTGGCCCAATAATACGGTATATTTTTTTTCTTCCGCTACCGTTTCAATGGCACTAATAGCTTCTGAGAAGAATGGTTCTGATAGTTTAGGTAGGATGACTCCAATTGTAAAAGTCTTTCTTTGCTTAAAGAAAATAGCGGTTTGATTTGGCTCGTATGCCATTTCTTCGGCCATTTTCTTCACGCGCATGGTAGTAACGAGTCCTATACTTGGATGATCATTTAATGCTCTAGACACCGTAGAAGGAGAAATCTTTAGTTTCCTAGCGATTTCTTTAATCGTGGTTGGTTTGTTTCCTGCCATAGGTCAAAGTTAATAATTAAATAATGATTTATTTATCCTTTAACATATTGCGGGGCGGGATTTTATTCAGTTCTCGAACATTCCTCATGGAAGAACTTTGAATCCTAGAAGACCTTGTTGAAGCCTTTTTACCCACATTACTGAGTAGCACATCCAAACCTTTCCTAGTCATGTCTTCAGTTGGATCTCCTAATTGTTTATAAAAATTATCATCTATAAATGGATAATCAGCAGGAATACCATCCCAATAATCAGTATAATTAGCCGCATTTATAATTTTAAAAGAGGCAGCCCATAACCCGACTTTATTTAAAATATCTTCCCTAAAAAAGCCGACGGGTTTCCCGTATGTTGCGCCATCGTATCCTACAATTTTCACATTCATATAGGGTTTGAGTGCTGAAATAACTATTTCACTTGCCGAAGCAGTATAGTCACTTACAAGAAAGACAACATTGGTAATTTCGGTGCTATTATTTTTTTCGAATATTTCATCAACAAATTCTTGGCTACCCTTATCTCGTTCTTTTTTGAGGTTTTTGTTCAAATCATATTTAAACATTACTTTTCCATTTCCGGAACTATTAATAATCTTATTTAATAGGTAGATTGCAGAACTCACATAGCCACCACCATTATACCTTAAATCCACAATAAGGTTGTTGATATTTTGAGTTCCAAACGCATTAAATGTTGAATCTATTCCACGTTTCATTTTGGTATCAGTTCCTCCAGACGTTAATTCCTCAAAAGAAGAAAGGCCGATATAACCAGCTTTCATTCCATTTTCTGTAAAAACTTTTCCTAATTGAAAAGGTTGAATATCATAAGATGTGTAAGTTAAATTATATGATTTTTGAATTTTAGATGTGCTTTCTGTTTTAATACTTAGTGTCTTTCCGTCGATATATTCGTCTATCTTGGTTTTATTCGAATAGACCATTTTCTTATCTCCCTGCATTTCAAGGACTTTATCACCACGTTTTATTCCGGCTTTTTCACCAGGAGAACCACCTTCAACAAAGAAAACGAATAAGCTATCATTTCTATTCCCGTCAAATGCCATATATAACCCATAGCCATCAGCAAGGTCAGCTTTATTAGAGGCTTTTGAATCTGTTTCAAGATCTTCAATCCAAGAGAATCGATCCATGGGACCGTCATAATCTGGATGAAATTTATAATCTGTTTTAGCCGGAGTCTGCCCCATCAGATACGAAAGAAGGACATTATAATCCGTGTATTTATCTGTTAATTTTGAAATTGGATTTGCAACTTCAATGGATGACTCCCAATATGACAAATATTTATATTTGGAGTAAACACTATCTAGAACCTGTTGGTCGATGCTACGGTCCCCCCCATCTG
>JBEBTR010000069.1:0-16335 GCA_040393725.1 Sphingobacterium endophyticum
CTAACTACTAACTACTAAATACTCCAAACACCCCACTTGGAAAAATCCCAATAAGTACCACCAAAATGGTTAAAATAACCCCAATTACCAACATAGGACTTAAGGTAGGATTGATGTTTTCAATGTTTTCCTCCTTATTATTTCTTAAGAAAGCAAACAAAGGAATTTTGAAATAATAGAAGAGCGATATAACGGAAGTTAGTGCGCCTACAATAAGAAGCCAAAGAAATATTTGATCGCCTCCATACTGATAGATTTCGAAGATACTACTGAATACAAATAACTTTCCTACGAATCCTGCTGTTGGGGGAAGACCTATAAGCGAAATACCGATAATAGAAAAACAGGTAAAAATGATGGGCATCCTTTTTCCTAAACCTGTATAGGAACTTATCTGTGTACTGCCGAGCTTTTGTTCCAATACATCTATAAAGGCGAAACTCGCCAAATTCATTAAGGTATACACCAGTACATAGAAAAATAGGATATTCTGCTGTCCATTACTATAAGCGATAATAGCCATCATTAGAAAACCAGTGTGGCCTATAGAAGAATATGCCATCATTCTCTTGATATCCGTTTGTCTCAGAGCAATTAAATTACCTGCCAACATGGTGACAATTGAAACCAAGGAGATAAACATAAATGTAAGTTCACTAAAGTAGAACGGAGTACTGATCCATGCTGAAGCCAGCCTGCTTAGAAGGACAATGGCAGCTATTTTAGGAACAGTAGATAGAAAAGCGGTAACTGGTGTTGGTGCTCCTTCATAAACGTCCGGTGCCCATAGATGGAATGGTACAAAACTTAATTTAAACCCTATTCCAGTAAAAACAAACAAAATAGCTATACTGACCATAACTTCTGGAGCAGCTATCAGTCCTTGAATATGTTTTGGACTCGCAAAATTCAAATCACCTGTAAACCCATAAATAAGAGAAAGGCCATAGAGCATGACAGCGGAGCATGCAGATCCAAATAACGCATATTTCATTGCTGCTTCTGCTTGCTTTTTGTTTTCAGAAAAGTATCCTACCATGATATAGGAACAGATTGAAACCATCTCAATCGCTATAAAGGCCATAAGCCAATGGGTTGTCATTGAAAACAGGTTTAATCCTATACCTGCAGCAAGTAAGATACTATAGAGATCTCCTTTCCGCTTTTTAAACTCTTTATTCGCAAAATGCTGTTGCAGAAAAATGGCCGATATTAGTAAACCTATTGAAATAAATGCTCTAGCAAAGAAGGAGGTTTTGTCAACAGCTAACATATTGTAGAAACCAAAATTGCTCTGATTATGCTGTGTCATTAAAATTAGGAATGCACAAATGATACTTAATATCGTGACAAAAAAAGAAGAATGCTTCCAATACTTATCGAAAATTAAAGTACAGCCAATACTGATTAAAAATCCAAAAGATAATGCCAATTCCACTTTGAATAAGGGAATCGACCTAATGATATGATCTATGCTGTCTGAAACTTGGAAAACAAATTCGTTCATCTATCTTATCCCTACAAATATGGTGTAACCAAATCCAATAAACTCAATACAGAATTATTTAATACTCCGAAAACTAAAGATGGCATTATTCCCAATAATAGCGCTAATGCAAGTGTAGGGACTAAAATAATCTGTTCTCTGGTATTGACATCTTTGAGTTCATTCGCCCATTCCTCACCTCCTTTCAAACGTGTGGTTCCGAAAAACATACGTTGTAAAGTCCAAAGGAAGTATGTGGCGCTCAATAAAATTCCTAGGGAACCAAAGATGGCCATCCAACGAGGTATTCCTGTATTCATGCTTTCAGCGTTGAACGTTCCAATTATAACAAAGGCCTCACCTATAAATGCAGAAAATCCAGGGAGTCCTAATGATGCAAAAAAAGCAATAGCGACGTAAGCCGTATATTTGGGCATAATACTCGCCAATCCTCGAAAATTATATATGTTACGGTCATGCACGCGATCATATACAACCCCCACCAGAAAGAATAAAGCTGCTGATAGAAACCCATGGCTTAACATTTGAAACATAGCTCCAGAAATACCCTCTGCTGTTAATGAAGAAATACCTAATAAGACAAATCCCATGTGCGAAACTGAAGAATAGGCTATCAAACGTTTAAGGTCTGTTTGTGCCAAGGCATTCAAGGCCCCATAGATTATGGATACAACGCCAATAAACCCTAACCACCAGTTTGCATCCGCTGCAGCATCTGGGAAAATTCCCAAGCATATGCGAATAACACCATAACCACCAATTTTTAACAAAATACCCGCTAATATAATTGAAACAGGAGTTGGCGCTTCAACGTGTGCATCCGGTAACCACGTGTGAAGGGGTACAATTGGAATCTTAATTGCAAATGCGACAAATAAAACTATAAAACCAATCATCCGAGCTGGAATCCCAAAAATTTCATTTGCGTTGCCTAAGAAATCGAAAAATGATCCTGGAACATAATTCTCAGGATTCATCATATAAAGCATATTAAAGGTATGTGCTCCTGTGTTTGGGTTCTGGACTGAAAAATAGAGCCCAACAATAACCAAAAGCATAAATACCGATCCAAACAACGTATATATGAAGAATTTGATCGCGGCATATTCTCGCCGTGCTCCACCCCAAATACCAATTAAAAAGTATAAAGGCAATAACATCACTTCATAAAATACATAGAATAAGAAGAAATCCAATGCACAGAAAATACCCATAACAGCAGTATTGAGAAGCATCAATAATGCAAAATAACCTTTCTTACTTTTTTCTATATTCCATGATGCGCCCACTGCCATCAACATCACAAACGCACTCAATAGGAGTAAGGGTAGAGAAAAACCATCAACCCCAAGAAAATAATCAATTTCTAATTTTCCTAATGAGCCCAAATCCAACCTAATCCAGGGTAATTGTTCCACGTATTGGTACGTCGAAACTTCGCTAAAGTCGCCAGAAGAACCATTAAAATTTATATAAAGGTAACCAGCTAACCCAAATTGAAGGATTGTAGCTAGTAATGCTAAATATTTAAAACTATGACCCATACGGTTTGGTAGCAATAGTATACCTATTACAGCAATCATGGGAAGAAATATAAGCAAGGATAATGTACCCATCTTATTTTATTATCAAATAAATTATTCCAATTAATACCACAGTAAATGCAAAACCCAGATAGTTCTGTAATCTACCGTTCTGTACCCACCTCAATAGATGGCCAATATAATATGCTGTGCCAGCTATGGTGTTAACGAAGCCATCCACAATATATCTATCTATCCAAGCACTGAAATGAGCCAAGTTTCTTACTATTGTCCCTAAAAAATTAACAAATCCGTCCACTATATTTTGGTCAAACCAATATAGTCCTTTACTCAAGTTCACAGTTCCTCTAACGAAAATTTTGTTATAAAATTCATTGATATACCCTTGATTCATAGATATATCCAATAATCTGTTTTCTGAATTCAATGGATACTTATCTTTCACATACCAATTCCAGCCTAAAACCCATGCTATGGCAGAGCTTATCGTCAAGATAATTGGTAAGATAATATGTAGGCTATGAATCTCAGCAAAAGGATGTGTGATTGAAAAACCTGTTAAAATAAAAGAATACTGGTAAGCAATAGGATTCCATGAAAAAACCAAAAAGATTGAACAGATTCCTAGAAAAATCATTGGACCCAACATGGTATAGTTTGCCTCATGTAATTGCATCTTCTCCACTTTAATTTTCAATTCACCAAAGAAGACCTTAAAAATCAATCGACCAATATAGAATGCAGTCAAAATACTTACAAGTGTCAGCGTAATTGGAATTAGGAAGTAAAATCCATTCAATTGGGCAGCCCATTCAAAAGCTGAAATTAAAATTGCATCTTTTGAAAGAAATCCTGAGGTTAATGGAAATCCTGCCAACGCTAATGATGCTATGGACATGAGGATAAATGTTTTAGGCATCCATTTTTTCAATCCACCCATATTATGAATGTCTTGTGGATCGATATCCAAATTGTTTGCCTCTTTCAAATGAGTCATTTCATGTATAATTGCACCCGCTGAAAGGAATAAAAGACATTTAAAAAATGCATGAGTGGCAAGATGAAACATGGCAGCATCCCATGCACCAACACCGACAGCAACTACCATAAATCCTAACTGTGATATGGTTGAAAAGGCTAATATTTTTTTGATGTCCGTTTGGCTAATCGCAAAATAGGCAGCAATTAATGCAGTTATACAACCAATAATTGCTATAGTTAGCAATACAGTATGATTGAATAGTGGAAAGACCGTACTTAATAAAAATACACCTGCTGCAACCATGGTAGCCGCATGTATAAGTGATGAAACCGCCGTTGGACCTTCCATGGCATCAGGTAACCACACGTGTAAAGGAAATTGAGCAGATTTTGCCATCGCTCCGATAAAGAAACAAATTCCCGTAAAAGTTAACCATCCTTCTGAAGATGCAGGTAAGCTATAGAATAAGCCGTCCTTCCCAAAGAGTTCAACTAGATTTAGGCTTCCATACATACTATAAACAGAAGCAATACCCAATAAAAATCCTAAATCACCAATTCTATTGATTATAAATGCCTTTTTATTAGCCTGAACTGCGGATTCTTTTGTAAACCAAAATCCAATAAGTAGATAAGAAGCAAAACCAACCAATTCCCAAAAAATGTACATCATCAATAGGTTACTGGAAATGGTTAGACCCAGCATTGCAAAACAGAATAAACTGAGATACATCCAGTATCGATGAATTCCGGGATCTCCCTTCATGTAGGATTTTGAATAGATATGCACCGGTAAAGCAATAATGCAGACTATAAGCTGCATTAATACAGTCAGATTATTTAATAAGATGCCTAATGTAAAAGTGTGTGTGCCAATTGTAAACCAATTGACATTAGCTGAGAGGGGTTCTTGATTCCAAACTTGAGCAAATACTAAGATCAAACTGAGTAATGTGCTTAGAATGATAGATATCAACGCGAAGTTTCCTGATTGACTACGCTTTCCTAAGATTGCCTGAATAAGAAAGGCTAGGAAAGGGAGTAAAACAACTAGGATACTTCCAAATATTGGTGATATGTTTAATAAATCGCTCATTAATCTCTCAAATCTGTTATATTTTCTGGATTAATAGTTTTATACTTTCTATAAACATTAAGAATAATCGCTAAGCCAACTGCTACTGCAGCTGCAGCTAAAACAATCGCAAACAAGGCAAAGATTTGACCGGAATAATTAATTTTATCATACCGACCAAATGCAACTAAATTTAGGATAGCTGCGTTAATGACAAATTCTATTCCGATGAGAATCATGATCGAATTTCTTTTGGCTATAATGGCGTATAATCCGATACAAAATAGACATGCTGAAACAAATAGAAAATGTGTTAGGCTAATCATTTTGTATCCTCCTTTCTTGAAAGGTGTGCAGCACCGATTAAAGCTGCTAGTAAGAAAATGGAAATTACTTCAAAAGGCAACAGATATTGAGTCATGAATTTTATCCCCAATTGATTGATGTTGTTGTCAGATGATTTGATGATATTTCCTTGCTTTATATTTTCAGTAATCCATTGTGGAAAATTATCCTGCCATTCAATAATTCCATAAAACAGGACCACTAAGAAACCAATCGAAAGCAATAACGATTGCCAATTAGGAATTGAAAGGAATTTGGAAGATGTGTTTTGAAGGTCTGCCAACAATTCTTTATTGGATAGCATAAAGGCAAAGATCATAAGAATCAAAACCCCGCCAACATAGACCATAATTTGGGTGATCGCTACAAAATCGGCTAATGCGAAAATAAATAAACCTGCCATTCCAAATAAAACAATAAAGAACAGAAAGAGCGATCGTGCAGTATTCTTTAAGCTAACAACCAATAATGCAGATCCAATAACTAATGCCGCAAAAGCATAAAATATTGCTAATTCCATTATTTATTCTTTGCCGCCTCCTTTTCAGCTTGAAACTTTGTCCATTCCTCTTTTCTCTTTTTAACTTCTTCAGGAGTCATATCGGAAAAAGTATAGGTTAGATCCGCCAAATTCGTGGTTACACGGTCATATTTGTCGGTCATTGTAATACATTCTGTAGGACAGACAACAGTACATAAACCACAATACATACACTTTGCCATATCAATATCGAATTCGGCAGCATAAAGTCTTTTTACTGAACCGTCAGAAGTCTTTCCTATTGCCTCAGGAGATTTAATCGCTTCAATGGTTATACAGTCAACCGGACATGCTTTGGCACAAAGATCACAAACAATACAATCATCAATCACCACATCCAATTGATAGCGTGCTACCTCAGGAATAGGCATTTTAACCTTAGGATATTGAACTGTTGTAACACCTTGCTGTTCCTCAAAGTAATTATCCTTCTTGATATCCAGTGATTGTCGTTGTTTACGGGCACTAAAAAGATGCCTCACCGTCAGGGTAAGTCCTTTTATGGCCGTTGCCAATCCTTGTATAGTCGTCTTAAATATCAATTATATCATGATTAATATTCTCCATAAGCCTGATATGGCCATGCATACAAAGGCTAAAGGAATAAGAATTTTCCAACATAAAGTCATCAACTGATCAGCACGGAAACGAGGAAGTGTCCAACGAATCCATATTTGAACAGCAACTATGAAAAGAGATTTTATTAAAGTCCAAAATACACCCCAAACAGGACCGGTAGTCCAATCCGCTAGTTTTGCTGGACCAATATTAGGTAATGGGGTATTCCAGGCTCCTAAGAAAATAACTACGCCTAACATGGCAACCAGGAACATCATGGCATACTCCGCCAAAAATAAAAATGCAAATCGAATTCCTCCATACTCCGTATGAAAACCCCCTATCAATTCAGATTCTGCCTCAGGAATGTCAAATGGTGCCCGATTGCATTCTGCTAGAGACGCAATAAAGAATATAGCATAGCTGACTATTAAGTGTGGCGCTTGAAAGATATTCCATCCTAATATTCCTCCGACTTCATTTACTTTCCAAAATCCCAAAAAATAAATCTCTTGACTTGATAAAATCCCTTGATTGAATGCTATTTCATTTAAATTCAGCGTTTGAGTGATCATCACAGCTGCTATTAACGATAAACCTACAGGCAATTCGTAAGAAATCATTTGAGCGATTGCACGGATTGATCCCAACAAAGAGTATTTATTGTTTGATCCCCAGCCTGCCATCAAAATTCCTATAGCATCAATTGAAATCACTGCCATTATAAAAAATAAGCCTGTATGGGTATTCGAGGGTATTAAGTTTGGTCCCCAGGGAACTACACTATAGCCTACAAAAACAGCAGCAAAAATAAGGATTGGCGCAAAGGCAAATAGGATTTTATCAGATGCTGATGGTGAAATAAATTCCTTTTGAAGTAGTTTAAGGATATCGGCAAAGGTTTGAAGTAACCCATATTTACCGGTTTCCATTGGACCTAGCCGGTCTTGAACAAAACCCGCAATCTTACGCTCTGCATAAACAGCAAATAGCGTAAAAAGGGCAATAAATAAAAATATTGCTACAGGGGTTAGGATATTCAAGATTAAGCTGTCCAATCTTCTTTTTAGATTAATTCTTAATTAGCTACAAACATAAGTAAAATCGTATTAAATAAGCCATAATTAATGGGAATTTGAATAAGGATTTCACTGTTTTTTTAAATTTTTGCAAAGTTTCAATAATTCGTAAAACATTGCATGGTATTTGCCTTTGTTAGGTAATTTATTGAAAGACAAAAATATTTTTTTTAAACCTTTTGATAAATTTTGGGTATTAATAATAAGAGTTTAAACAATGATATATATGAAAAAATCAATTTTTGCAGGATTAGCAGTGTTAACAATTTTATTTGCTAGTTGTGCAGGAGGTAAAAATGTAAGTGCTAATAAATCTTCGGAACAGACTGAAATAACCGGAAATAAATGGGTGCTGGTTGAGTTGAATGGCAAGGAAATTACTGGAAAACTAAATAACAAAGAACCATTCTTGGTATTTTTAAATGATGGATCACGTTATTCAGCATCGGGTGGATGTAATACACTTGGAGGTGAATATCTATTTGGCGGAAATGGTAAAATTACATTTAAGCCTGGAATGACCACAATGATGGCATGTGATGATATGGAAACTGATAAATTGCTGACTGAGGTTTTTCGTAACGCGAACAACTATACCTTAAGTAATGACGTACTTTCCTTAAATCAAGGACGTAAAGCTGCATTGGCAAGATTCAAAAAAGTAAATGCTCAAAACAGTTTAGTTGGAACTTGGGAATTGGATTACATTGATGGTTCTGGTGTAACTTTTAATGAACTATATCCTAATAAAAAACCTTCCATCACGTTTGATTCGTCTTCAGGTAAGGTTAGTGGAAATGGCGGTTGCAATAACTTCAATTCAAATGTTGAAGTTCATGGCCGAAACATTAAGTTTGGTCCAATTGCTTCTACAAGGATGGCATGTCAGGGAAATGGGGAATCTCTTTTCTTTCAGACGTTAGAAAAAATTAATGTTCAGAGTGTGAATGGAGATCAACTTACCTTAATCGTAGGTGATATCGCAAAAATGAGATTCAAAAAAGTAAAATAAAAAGAGAAAAATTTCGAGTATCTAGATAAATTGTAAAGAGGCCGCAAATAAACTATAAACTTATTGCGGCTTCTTTCTTTAATATCATTTAGAACATCTAATTTTTTTGGCTAAAATTAGATATTGTTAATTCATGTTTTCATCGATCCATTGACCATCAGATTTGATGATCTCAATTAATTCATCCAATGCTTTTGCGGAGGACACATTGCGTTTTACAACTTCTTTGCCTCGGTATAATGTGATTTTATCTGGTCCAGCTCCTACATAGCCATAATCTGCATCTGCCATTTCCCCTGGTCCATTAACTATACATCCCATAATTCCAATTTTAAGACCTTTCAAATGGTTTGTCCTACTTCTAATCATTTGGGTGGTTTCTTGTAAATCAAATAAAGTACGACCGCAGCTTGGACAGGAAATATATTCTGTTTTAGATATTCTAGACCTAGTGGCCTGTAAGATTCCAAATGAGACTGACGCTATTTTATCCGTTGGGGTAGCCGGTGAGTCTAACCAGATTCCAAAGCCTAACCCATCAATTAAAAGAGCACCAAAATCTGTCGCTGCATACAATTGAATCTTTGATATTGGCTCTTCCGGATTCATAATATCACCAATTGGCCCTGAAAAATCTTCTGCCGAATAACTACGTTTGATTATAACGGGACAATCAATTCCTATCTCTTGGAGGTTAGCAAAAAATTGCCTTTGATCAGCCATTCCATGTACATGCTCCGTTTGAAGAATGAATACTGTAGACTTATCCATCTGAAGATTTGCAAAGTCTTCCGATTCCAGTTGATCATTGCTTATATAGATAAGATTCATCGCGTGGTCTTTGATCTCTGCAACATTATATTCACGCAAAGTGTAAATTGGATGGATATTAGTTTTGTTTTCCAATTTCAACCAGGTTGCATAGTTATAGAGTTGTTTTAGGTTTCCTGGCATCGTAAAAGATGGTAAAGAATCACCTAAGAAAACAAAGTCTACTGATTGATCTCCCATATGATACTTATCTAAAATAGCGTCATATTTATAACCTACGTCGGTAAGAATATAGGGGTCCTTAAGGTTTTTATTCGAAATATCTACAATTATCCTTGGGACTAATGAACCACCGATGAAGGCATTGACTTCTTTTGATTCATATCTCTTTGTTTCTTGCGAGGTTGCAATCTGTATGATTTCTCTTTTTGGTTCTTCTGAAAGTTGTTGAGCGCGGTTTGAATATCTTTTGACCAAGGCAATTGCAACTGGTGCTTCTTTTTCGGGCTCCTCTGTTAATGATACACGAACGGTATCGCCTAAACCATCCTCTAATAAGGTTCCGATTCCAACAGCTGATTTAATTCGTCCGTCTTCTCCATCTCCTGCCTCCGTAACACCTAAGTGTAATGGATAGTTCATGTTTTCAGAAACCATTTTCTCAACCAGCAATCGATAGGCTTGAACCATAACTTGAGGGTTGGATGACTTCATGGAAACACAAAGATTATAATAATTTAAATCTTCACAGATGCGGATAAATTCTAAAGCAGATTCAACCATTCCTTCTGGAGTGTCTCCATATCGACTCATGATACGATCAGATAGTGAACCATGGTTGGTTCCTATTCGCATTGCCGTCCCATATTCCTTACAGATGTTGACTAATGGTGCAAATTTTTTGTAGATACGGTCTAATTCACCTTGATAAGCGGCATCAGTATAGTCTATTTGGTCAAATTTCTTCTTGTCAGCGTAGTTTCCTGGATTTACTCTCACTTTTTCCACTATCCTTGCTGCTACTTCAGCAGCATTGGGGGTAAAGTGAATGTCTGCAACTAGGGGAACTGTATATCCTCTTGCGCGGAGTTCCTTCTTGATATTTGCTAAGTTCTCCGCTTCTTTTATGCTTGGAGCGGTAATACGTACATATTCACAACCTGCATCAACCATCTTGATGGTTTGTTCAACCGATCCAAGTGTGTCCATAGTATCTACAGTGGTCATACTTTGGATACGGATGGGATTATTTCCACCCATTGGAATATCGCCAATTTGAACCTCTCGAGTAAAAAATCTCGAATATTCAGTTTTGCTGTTGCAGTATCCGCCGGCCAATGTTGTCAATTGCTTACTTTCCATATCCCTGCAAAGTTAGCTAATTTCGGGTTTAATAGCGTAATATAGATAATGAATTTGCGGCTCCTGCAACCTTGATGTCGTACTTATTAGATTCTTGATCGAAGTTTTTACTCTTACGGACATCATCTTGAACAATATCGACATCCTCATATTTATTGTTTGAGAATAATGCGTCAGTCTCTACACGGCATGCCACACCTTTTGGAAGGTATAGTAACACTTTTGATGCTGCAGTATTTACTTCGATCTCACAAATGCCATTCTTTGGTTGCGGTAAGTGAAGATTTAATGAGCTAGCACCTGAATTTACTTCAACCTTATTTACTTGTAAGTTTTTAAAATCTCCAATAATTGCAGCGGCACCAACATTAAACTCCAAATCCCAAATAGGTCTGTTGTTTAATTCAACATTGATTAGGCTATTGTTGTATTTGTTGTTTTTCATTCGGCTGTTCAACTCTAATTTCATGTTCTTTTCCCCTTTTGTCTGAAGGTTTAATGATGAAGTAGATTGCGCAGTTTTAGCGCTGATAATTAAACTTGAATCTGAACCGGTTTTAAAGTCGTATTTTGCAGCTCCGCCATTGATAGTTAATTTCGCGGTCTCCGTTTCAGCAGAGATTGGCTGAGAAACGATTTGGGAATATGGACCTGAAACTTCATTGCCTGAGGAAAAATCAATTTTATCCAATTTATCATAAACACTGTCTCGGCTAGTTACTCCTTTAAAAAAGATTATCCCACATAATAATATATTCGCAGCAATGACAATATACTTGCCAAACGTTCGGCCTTGAAGTAACAGGCTTATACCTATTGACACAAGTATTAATGGCCATAATTGGATTATTGCGTAGAAATTGAAATCTATGACTTTTAAGTTGTGTAGCAAGAAAACGAGTCCTGCAAATACCAACCATATACCTGTTGCGATTTTATTGTTCATTGTTTGTTAGCTTTGTTGAACCAAAACTAATACGATAATACAAATTATCTAAGTGAAAATAGGCTTGTCTCTTTATTTTTTCGGTAAATCAATTAGTTTTGTCGGTGAAAAGATTCATATAGAATTTGTATCTTGAACTCATCTGAAACATTTTTGTATAGGATACGTTAGAATTATTGATTAAAAACAAAAAGTATACTAATACCAACGTATGATATTTTATTATTTTGGTGAATATATCCTGTTATTAAAGAAGGTTTTTCGAAAACCTGAAAAAATGAAGATTTATTTAAAGGAAATCTTTCATGAAATGACAGAGATAGGTGTTGGGTCGTTGGGCTTAATTGTTATCATTTCTACTTTTATTGGTGCTGTAATGACCATGCAGATTGCATTCCAATTGGTGTCGGATTTGATTCCTACCTCAGTGATCGGTCAAATTAACCGTGACTCCAACATCTTAGAATTAGGTCCTACTATTTCAGCCTTGGTATTGATGGGAAAAGTAGGGTCATCCATTTCCTCTCAAATTGGTTCCATGCGTGTAACAGAACAAATTGATGCCTTAGAAATCATGGGTATCAATGCTGCTGGTTACCTTATTCTCCCTAAAATTATTGCGGGAGTAATTATGGTTCCAGTATTGGTAATCGTTGCCATTGCTTGCGCATTAGTTGGAGGTCTTTTAGGAGGTGCGCTATCTGGTGCCGTAACTCCTGATGATTACATTGAAGGTATTCGGGGTGGATTTAACGGTTTTACTATGGTGGTAGCCATGGTAAAAGCTACGGTATTCGGGTTTATCATTACTTCCGTTCCTGCTTATAAAGGTTTTCATGTTCGCGGAGGTGCCTTAGAAGTTGGTCAAGCGGGTACTAGGGCCGTGGTTATTGGTTGTATCTCCATCTTAGCATGTGACTATTTGATCACTGCATTAATGCTGTAATATTATATGATTGAAGTAACGAATATACATAAGTCCTTTGGAGATAATCTCGTCCTTGATGGTATCGATGCTATTTTCGAACCCGGAAAAGTAAGTTTGATTATCGGTGGCTCTGGGTCTGGTAAAAGTACTTTATTAAAATGTATTGTAGGTTTGCATCAGCCAAACGAAGGAAAAGTATTCTTCGATAAAAAAGAATTTACAAAAATGAATTTTGAAGAAAAGGTGCCTATTCGTAAAGAAATAGGTATGCTCTTTCAAAATTCAGCACTTTTTGATTCAATGACGGTTGAACAAAATATCGTCTTCACACTCGATATGTTCACTGATATGAGTAAGGCTGAAAAAATTGAACAAGCTAATTTTTGCCTGGAAAGGGTAAATCTTGCTGGCAAAAATAAATTATTCCCTTCTGAACTTTCTGGTGGGATGAAAAAGAGGGTAGGTATTGCTCGTGCAATCAGTATGAATCCTAAATACCTCTTCTGTGATGAGCCAAACTCAGGATTAGATCCTGCAACCTCCATTTTAATTGACGAACTTATTCAAGATCTAACCGAAGAATATAAATGTACAACCGTCGTGGTTACACATGATATGAACTCCGTTATGGGAATTGGTGATTATATTTTATTTCTTTACCAAGGTAAAAAATATTGGGAAGGGTCAAATCAGGATATGTTGAAATCGGATAATAAGGAACTGAATGATTTTGTGTTTGCTAGTCCATTAATGAAAGCAGCACGGGAATCCTTGAAAATAGAGGAGTAAGTTCCTAGTTCCTATGAATTTTCTATCTTTGCAGAAAAATAAGCATCTTGAATAATAATTCCCAAATACAATTACTGACACCACAACATTGGAAAGATTACGAGCTAATCGACTGTGGTGATTTCGAAAAGTTAGAACGCTTCGGTGAATTGATCCTGATTCGTCCAGAACCACAGGCAGTTTGGCCAAAAGCTCTTGGAGATGCAGAGTGGAATAAGCGATATCATATTAAATTTAAAGGCCGGTCGGCAACTTCCGGAGATTGGATGAAAAAAAATCCTAAAACTCCTGACCGTTGGCATATTCAATACAAAAATAAAGATGCTGAAATCAAGTTTAGACTTGGTCTCACCTCATTTAAACATGTCGGTATTTTTCCTGAACAAGCCGTGAATTGGGATTATATCTCAGATTCTGTTAAATCATTTAAAACGCCAAAACCAAAAGTTCTTAATCTATTTGCCTATACAGGTGGTGCATCCTTAATTGCGAAAGCTGCAGGTGCAGATACAACTCATGTTGACTCTATTAAGCAAGTCGTAACTTGGGCGAATGAAAATCAAGAACTTTCACACTTAACCGATATACGTTGGGTTGTCGAAGATGCTTTAAAGTTCGTTAAACGCGAATTAAAAAGAGGAAATACTTATAATGGCATCATCCTGGATCCTCCTGCATATGGTCATGGACCTAAAGGAGAGAAATGGAAATTGGAAGATCACATCATGGAAATGATGCGAGATGTTGTTCAATTATTAGATCCTAAAGAGCACTTCTTGATTCTTAATACCTATTCATTGGGTTTCTCTTCTGTTATTGTAGAAAACTTAATTAAAACCTCATTCCCGAAAGTTGAAAACCTGGAAATAGGAGAGCTCTATCTCCAAGCAACCGCTGGCCCTAAATTACCATTGGGGGTGTTTGGAAAGTTCAGAAAGATTGCAAAGTAATAAACAACAAACATAAAGGAAAATAGCCATCAACTTGATGGCTATTTTTGTTTTTCATAGGTAGGTTAATATTAAGTATTACACATCTAAGGGGCAATTTGGGACTCAAGCCTATTTAACTGATCGATAAATGATTTCTTCGATTCACCGAAGGCAAAGTTTACCTTTTCTTGTAGTGATCGGTAATAAGAAATACCTTCTAGGAGTTGAGTTTGAAATTTCTGAATGTATTTTTTCTTTTTGACATCCAGGTCTGGCAAGTTTTCTTTAATAAAGCCTGCTAGGTGCTTCACATAAAGTTCTAATTCATTAATAAAAAATGATGGTCTTTGAACGTCTTTCAGTACATTGATGCGGCCATAAATATGGTCTACCATTTCTTTTAAACTATATACCTTGTTGAAGTAAGCGGTGTTTGGTCCTGGACAGATTGCAACTGCATTACGTTCCTTAGGCTTTAAAATGCCATATTTAATATAGGCTGGAGTAGATAATCCTTCACAAAGACATTGCTTCTCAACGATCTTTTCAAAAGCAATTTTATAGTTTTCTTGATCTAGATTTTGACTTTCCAATTCCTTTAATTTGTTTACTTGATATACTCTGGAAGCAGTACATAATAGTTCTTCTGAGGTACTGTTATCAGAAATTAAATATTTCTTGGTACAAGGGAATCCAGGTTTTCCTTGTTCAATTCTTCTAAGTCTACTTTGCTCAGCGCTACTTTTTCTAAAATTGTTGAACGGTACTCCGAGTGGAGAGGCTGGCGAGATATAAAAATCTTCTGCTGTAGCATTTGCTAAATTATTAAGAGTTTCTTCATCTACCGTGGTAGCTTCCGGAACCAACAAGAATGGTGAACCCCATCCAACAGCATCCATACCATAATAATCTAATAGAAAAGAATGCTCCTGCGAAGTTCCCACACCTCCTTGTACGGTAAACTTTATAGCAGGAGCGTTTTCACTATTTAGACCTAAATCTTGAAGGGCACTTTGGTACAGCGGATAGATATCCTTTACCAATGCTTCCTTGTTGTTTTTAAACTCTTCGAGAATCGGGCCTAATAAATACCCGTCGGTGGCAAACGCATGACCGCCACAGTTTAAGCCCGATTCGATACGGTATTCAGAAATCCAAATACCTCTTTTTGCCAAATACTTGGCTTGTATAAGAGCCGACCTATAGTCGGAAACTTTCAGAGTAATTTTCTTCTTGAAATTTCCATCGGCATCTGGAAAGAAGGTACCCAACTCTGACAGGTACGCGTATAATCGGGGGTTCATTCCTGCGGAAAGAACTAACGATGAATTCAACTTACTTTTGGCGAATCCTCTTACAGCCGCCGAAGCGTCTGAATATAGGTCGGGAAGATCATTCCCCTCTGCATCTTTATTCACCTTATCAACCTTTGACATGATGTTAACATCAATTTCTCCAGGGACCATCGCTGCACGGATCTCTTTTGCTACCAAATGGTTTTCATATCCATGCTTAAGGTTCTTCCAAATCTCAAAATTTTTCTTGCTTGGGTGACCTTCTGGCAATAGCTCGAAATAACGCTGGGCGTCCTCATCCTCATTCCAGTCTACTCGTTTTAATCTCTCAATCTGTCCCTCAACCAAGTCATGAACCAAATCCAAATAGCGAGTAATCCTTACTGCCCTATAATCTGAATCCTTTTTACTGACTGCTTCATATGCTAGCCCGTTTTCAGTAGCATAGTATTCCCGCATCCTTTCAATCAACTCATCATCAACTATTGAAATAACAGATGAAATACCAAACTGAGCTACCTTAATCGGAGTATCAATCGAAAATGCGAGGCCTAAAACAGGGATATGGAATGAATGCGTCATGTATGTGATTTACTGTACGCAAATAACAAAACATTCAGCAGCTAAAAAGTAACAATAGGCGCAATTAAAATGTGATGTTGGTCACTGT